>JBDHYV010000042.1:0-13327 GCA_039811545.1 Bacteroidales bacterium
CACCCTACATACAGTATGTTATTGCCGTTTTCATGCTGCTTGGAGCGACCAATTTCATTGTCCATTATTATTTGATTCATAGCCACTTGGATAAGGTGTGGAACAACGATGAGCTTTGGTTTTTTTTGAAAGTGGTAATGGTTTCTACGCTTTTTATAACCCTTTTTCTCGTACTGAAGACTGATCGTGATTTGGAAAAGTCGTTTCGCGATGCTTTTTTTCAGGTTTCCTCCATCATTTCCACCACGGGTTTTGCGTCGGATGATTATCTGTTGTGGCCACCGGCGGCTTCTGTCGTGATTTTCATTTTGCTGTTTACCGGCGGAAGTACCGGTTCAACCACCGGCGGCATCAAAATGGCTCGCCATCTGCTGGCCGGTCGCAGCATCCGTTATTATTTCCGTTCGCAACTTCATCCCAATGCGATTTATTCGCTGAAACTCAACAACAAAAAGTTGAGTCCTTCCGAAAGTAATTCCGTTACAGCCTTCATCTATTCTTACCTGACAATATTTGTGATAGGCAGCATCGCTCTGGTGTTGATCGGTTCCGATTTGCTGACCGCTACCAGTAGCGTGGCCACAACACTCGGCGCTATTGGCCCGGGCTTTGGAACGGTGGGCCCTGTAGCCAATTTTGCTCATCTGCCCGATGCCTCAAAAGTGATTTTGTCGCTTTGTATGCTGCTTGGCCGACTCGAACTTTATTCCATCCTGCTTATCGTTACACCCGGTTTCTGGAAAAAATAGAAGAACCTCTCGCAACCTATTATAATAAGGTGCCCGCATTGTCTGTTTATGAATCATTCAATATTCCATTGGTTCTGATTTCTGTTCAAAGCTTCAAAAACACGAGATGCCGAAAAAAAAGTTATCAACAATGCAACCTTTCGCAATATAGTTAATGAAGTGAATATCAATCGTATAGATTTATTTCAAATTTTTATCTTGTTCAATCATCAGCGAAAATGCACCATTGAATGAGGTAATCTCTATATTTGCGCGGGCTATTTGAAGAAGTTTTACTAAAAATTACTGCTTTGGAAGACAAACAAATCACTGAAATAAATGGTATTCAACTCTATAATAGTTTTGTAGCCGGTGCTCAGCGAATTTTTGAAAATCAAAAACTGCTCAACAAAATCAACGTTTTTCCGGTAGCGGATGCCGATACTGGTACCAATCTTGCCAGCACAATGCGCAATATTGTGAATGCTGCGCAGCCGCAAGCCAGTTTAAAACATACGGCTATCTCGCTTGCTGATGCCGCACTCACGGGTGCAAGGGGAAATTCGGGGATCATCTTTGCCCAGTTTCTCTACGGTTTTAGCAATGAGATTAAAGAAGAGGCCACTCTTTCGACCAGAGCTTTTGCCGAGTATATGTTTAACGCTGTAAGGTATGCCTACGAAGCCATTGCCAATCCTGTGGAAGGCACCATGATTTCGGTGATTAAAGACTGGGCAGAATACATCTATCAGCTCAAAGACTATATTGAAGATTTTCTGAAGATGCTCATCAACGGGCTGGTGAAAGCTGTTGAATCGCTTAACAGCACTACCAGCAAAATGGCCGTTTTGGCCAAAGCCGGCGTGGTAGATGCTGGTGCCAAAGGCTTCGTGGTCTTCTTGGAAGGTATGCTCGATTATTTTAAAAACGATCAGAAAGAAGTTGTTCTTAGCACCGATACCATTCAGATTGAAGAGAGTGTGGATGCTATCACCCACGACGAAATAACCTTCCGCTATTGTACCGAAGCGTTGATTAGCGGTAAAGGTCTCAAGCGCGACGATTTTGTGAATGCGATCAAACACCACGGCGATTCGATGGTGGTGGCCGGTTCGCCCGAAAAGTTACGCATTCATATTCATACTGATAAGCCCTGGCAATTGTTTGAAGATATTGCGCCGCTCGGAACGGTAACCTACAAGAAGGTGGATGATATGGTGATGCAAAACGAAATTGCCTCAAACCGGAAATATCCCATTGCCCTTGTTACCGATTCTACCAGCGATATCCCTACCGATCTGATGGAGAAATATCAGATTCAGGTTATTCCGCTCACCGTACATTTTGGCGATGAGTTTTATATTGACCGAATTACCATTCAGCCCGAACAGTTCTTTAACAAGCTGGAAGTTAATCCGATACATCCTACAAGTGCACAGCCTGCCTTCCCCGATTTCGTAAACCGATACAATTATTTGAGTAGCCATTACGATTCGATTATTGGCATGCACATTTCTTCCGGAATGAGCGGAACCTGGCAAAACAGCCTCAATGCTTCGCGCAAAGCAATGGCTGAATCAGGCAAAAAAATCAGCGTTGTGGACAGCAAACGGCTCACCAGCGCATTGGGGCTCGCCGTGCTGCGCACTGCCGAAGCCATCGAAAAGGGGATGTCGCACGACGAAATTGTGAACCAAACCAATGAATGGGTCGAGAAATCAAAAATCCTGGTCACCTCACGTTCCATGAAATTTATGGTAAGGAGTGGAAGGGTGAGCAAATCCAAAGGATTCATCGGAAAGCTTTTTGGTATTAAACCCATTGTGGAGGTGATGAATTACGGAAAAACCGAAGTGTTTGGCAAGCCGCTTTCTGAAAAGGCTAGCATGAAGATGGTGATGGACGAAATGAAAAAGTTTATTGGCCAGCATGCTGTCTGGGGATACGCCATCACACATTCGGCCAATGAAGAAGGAGCTCAATGGTTTGCAACACAAATGGAAACCGTCACAGGTAAAAAACCTGTATTCATCAATCAGGCATCGCCGGTACTGGTAGCCAATGTCGGACTTGGCGTTGTAGCACTTTCCGTGCTCCTCGAATAATATCAGGATTCTCAATTTTTGGAAAGCAGGCTATGCCTGCTTTTTTTGATTCATTCTAAATACTGTCGGCTGTTTTGGCCTTCGTTGGCAAATACCTAATTTTGCCGAAATTTATTGTTAAAAAAATAACATTAAAAAACCTATGATTACCAAACAGCTCACACATCCTGAAAGTATTGTCGTTGTTGGCGGCTCCAACGATATTACCAAGCCTGGCGGAAAAGTTTTGAAAAATATCCTCGATGGTGGGTTTACCGGCAAGATCAGTGTTGTCAACCCTAAAGAGAGTAATGTTCAGGGCATCTCCAGCTATGCAACGGCTTTCGATATCCCTGAAACCGATCTGGCGGTGATTGCCATTGCTGCCAAATATGTGCCCGATGTGGTGGACCAACTGGCGTTTCAGAAAAGAACCCGTGCTTTTATCATCCTTTCGGCCGGTTTTAGCGAGGAAAGCCCGGAAGGCAAAGTGTTGGAGGACAAAGTGGTGGCTACGGTAAACCAGGTGGGAGGCTCATTGATCGGGCCAAACTGTGTGGGCATACTGACGCCGCAACATCACAGTATCTTCACTTATCCGATACCGGAATTGAATCCCAAAGGATGCGATTTTATCTCGGGCTCAGGTGCCACAGCTTGTTTCATTATGGAAGCCGGCATTCCGAAAGGGCTGACTTTTGCCAATGTTTATTCCGTTGGGAACTCGGCTCAACTTGGTATTGAGGATATTTTAAAACACATGGATGAGACCTTCGATCCGGCAACCGATTCGCCGGTGAAGCTGCTTTATCTCGAAACCATTTCGCGGCCTGATATGTTGCTGAAACACGCTTCATCGCTTATCCGCAAAGGTTGCAGGATTGCTGCCGTGAAGTCGGGGAGCAGCGAAGCCGGCAGCCGTGCCGCTTCCTCACACACAGGCGCCCTGGCGAGCCCCGACCTGGCCGTGGATGCCCTGTTCCGCAAAGCCGGAATTGTGCGGTGCTACGGCCGGGAGGATCTCATTACTGTGGCCTCACTTTTTATGCACCCCGAGCTCAAAGGAAAAAATATCGCCATCATCACCCATGCCGGCGGTCCGGCTGTGATGCTGACCGACGCTCTTTCATCGGGCGGGATGGAAATCCCCGGACTGAAAGGAGAGGCTGCCGAAAGACTTAAAGAGAAACTTTTCCCGGGCTCATCGGTTGCAAATCCGATTGATTTCCTTGCCACCGGAACAGCCGAACAGCTTGGCTTTATCATTGATGCCGTCGAAAACGATTTTGACGAGATTGACGGAATGGTCGTCATCTTTGGTACGCCCGGCCTCAGCCGGATATTCGATGTTTACGAATTGCTCGACCAGAAGATGAAAAATTGCAAAAAGCCCATTTATCCGGTACTGCCTTCTATTTTGACTGCTGCCGAAGAGGTGAAAATGTTCCTATCGAAAAACCGCATCAACTTCCCCGACGAGGTGGTTTTAGGCAATGCTTTAGCGCGGGTTTATCACAGTCCAAAGCCGCAAATGCTTGTATCTGACGAGTTTAAAATTGACAATGAGGCAATTCGTACGCTTATCAACGGCATTGAGGCTGATGGCTATCTGTCGCCGGCTCATGTTCAGGCATTGCTCGATGCTGCCGGAATTGCGAGGGCAGGAGAGGCCGTGGTTCATTCGGCCGAAGAGGCAGTAAAACAGGCTGTTCGCTTAGGCTTCCCGGTGGTGATGAAAGTGGTTGGACCCGTGCATAAATCCGATGTGGGCGGTGTTGCACTTCATATTGCCAACGAAGCAGAGGTAACTCAGACGTTTGAACGGATGATCCGTATCAAGGATACCACAGCCGTGCTGATTCAGCCGATGCTCTCTGGCCTTGAGCTTTTTGCCGGAATCAAACGCGAGGGATTGTTTGGCCATATATTGCTGGCCGGTTTGGGCGGCATCTTCATCGAAGTGCTCAAGGATGTATCTGCCGAGTTGGTACCTGTTGATCTGCCTTTGGCCGAAAAGATGATTAGCCAGCTCAGGAGTTATGCCCTGCTCGAAGGCGTGCGTGGACAACAAGGCGTTAAAATTGATGCCTTTAAAGAAATTATAGTGAGGCTTTCCAAACTCATTGAAGCAGCACCCGAGATTGCCGAACTCGACCTCAATCCCCTTCTTGCATCGCCCAAGGCGGTGATTGCTGTTGATGCACGAATCCGTATAGAAAGGGTATAAGGATGAAAAAAATTGATTTTGCCGTCATCACCTTTATCGCTTTGATTGTTGCTGTTTTTGTTTTTGTGCCACATGTTTTGCATGCCTATAGCACAGCCAATAGCGAACATGGCATGTGGATGAGTTTTGTAAAGTTTGCCCTTTTGGCCACTTTTGGCGAGGCGCTCGCTTTGCGCATCAGGACAGGCCATTATTATCAGCCTGGTTTTGGACTGCTGCCTCGCGCATTGGTATGGGGCTTTTTGGGACTGACCATCAAAATGGCTTTCACTGTATTTGCTTCTGGGGTGCCGGTTTTTGTTCAATATCTTGGTTATGAACAGGCTACAACAGTGCTTAAAACTGGCCCTATAACCGGAAAAATAGCTGTGGCTTTCTGCATTAGCACTTTGCTCAATGTGGTTTATGCCCCGGTGATGATGACCTTTCACAAAATAACGGATATGCATATTGTGCAAAATGGTGGAACGTTGAAGGCTTTGTTCAGGCCAATTCACTTTTCCAACATCTTAAAGCAAATTGACTGGGACAGGATGTGGAATTTTGTTTTCAAAAAAACGATTCCTTTTTTCTGGATTCCCGCTCATACCATCACCTTTTTATTGCCCGAGACCTTTCAGGTGCTCTTTGCCGCTTTGTTGAGTGTGGCTTTGGGAGTGCTGTTGAGCCTGAAAAAGAATTAAACAATGGGCTGCTTACCAATTAGATATTGTTGAAGGGCAATGCCCTAAAACCTAAAATCATTCTAAATTACCGAAAGGGCGCACTCGATTGCGCCCTTTCGGCTTTTTTTTGATACCTTTGTGCAAACGCTAACAGTACAAGGTTTTTGTGCTAAAAGAAAAAATGAACATCATGAGAAGTGCACCCATTGATCAGGCAACAGTAAAACAAAAAATTCAGGAACTCGGTGTCGCCAAGGTTGGCAAGGCTTCCATCAGGGAAATAAAGAAATTGGTAGATGAAATTGAAAAGGCCACAGGCGAGCGGTTTGTTCGTATGGAAATGGGCGTTCCGGGCTTGCCTCCTGCAAAAGTGGGGGTTGAAGGCCAGATAGAAGCACTTAAAAAAGGTGTTGCTGCCCTTTATCCCGATATTCATGGTATTCCGCAATTAAAGAAGGAAATCTCCCGTTTTGTCAAGCTTTTCGTCAACGTGGATGTTGCCCCAGATGGCTGTATTCCGACGGTAGGTTCAATGCAGGGCGGCTTCGCAAGTTTTCTGTTGTTGAGCCGTATTCGTGAAAATCATAACACAACGCTGTTTATTGATCCCGGCTTTCCGGTTCATAAACAGCAACATAAAGTTTTAGGCTTACCATTTGCCAGCTTCGATGTGTACGATTATCGCGGCTCTAAGCTTTATGACAAACTGAAGTCGTATCTCGATAAAGGCAATATCCATTCCATATTGTATAGCAATCCCAATAATCCTTCATGGATTTGCTTCACCGAGAAGGAGTTGGCCAGCATTGGCAAATTGGCCAACGAATATGGGGTGGTCATTATGGAAGATTTGGCCTATTTTGGGATGGATTTTCGTCAGGATTTCAGCCGTCCGGGTCAGCCGCCATTTCAGCCAACAGTGGCGCACTATACCGATAAATATGTGCTTTTCATTTCCAGCTCCAAGGTGTTTAGTTATGCCGGTGAGCGCATCGGCATGATGGTGATTTCTGATGGATTGTTTAACGCCCGTTATCCCGACCTCAAGCATTTCTATCCAAATGACCTTTTTGGCCATGCTATGATTTTTGGAACACTTTATCCATTGAGTTCAGGAACTTCGCATTCGGCACAATATGGTCTGACAGCCATGCTAAAGGCAGCCAATGATGGCAGTTTCAACTTCATTGAAGAGGTAAAAGAATACGGCGAAAAGGCAAAAATCATGAAAAAGTTGTTCATTGACAATGGTTTCCATATTGTTTATGACAAAGACGAAGACCAGCCGATAGCCGATGGTTTTTATTTTACCTATGCTTATCCGGGCTTTACCGGCGTGGAGTTGCTCGAAGAGATGTTGTATTATGGCATCAGTGCCATTGCACTCGACATCACCGGCAGCGAGCGCCTTGAAGGAATCAGGGCTTGTACCTCACTCATTCAGCGCGACCAGTTTGGCGATCTCGAGAAAAGACTTAAAGCGTTCAGTAGCGATCATCCGCTTTATTAAATCATCCGATTTTTATGCGTTTTACCGTTGTCTGGCCAAACGCTGACGAAAATCACAGCTTATTTAAATCAAATATAAATTACGGCAAATCAAATAGGTAGAGTCTTCGCTGTCATCAAAAGACCAGCTTTAATCCGTAATTTTGTAGCAGAAAATAACACCATTAAAAACGATAATTATGGCAAAAGTAAGAGGTGCCATTGTGGTTGACGAAGAAAGATGCAAGGGGTGCTCAGTATGCATTCCTGCCTGCCCCACTTCGGTAATTGCGTTGGCCAAGGAGTTTAACAGTAAGGGGTACAATTACGCATATATGGAACAGCCCGAAGAATGTACGGGTTGCACCAACTGCGCCGTTGTTTGTCCTGACGGGGTAATCACCGTTTATCGAATTAAATCCTGATCAAAGTCAGGCAAAAAAAAATTGAATTATGGGAGAATTGAGATTAATGAAAGGAAATGAGGCATTGGCCGAGGCCGCCATTCGTGCTGGCGCCGATGCTTATTTTGGCTACCCCATTACCCCCCAGTCGGAAGTGATCGAATACCTGATGGCCGAAAAGCCTTGGGATCGGACAGGTATGGTGGTGCTTCAAGCCGAGAGTGAAGTTGCAGCCATCAACATGGTTTATGGCGCGGCCGCTACCGGAAAACGCGTGATGACTTCTTCTTCGTCGCCAGGCATCAGCCTGAAGCAGGAAGGATTGTCCTATATTGCTGGTGCTGAATTGCCCTGCCTCTATGCCAACGTGGTGCGCGGCGGTCCGGGTTTGGGCACGATCCAGCCTTCGCAGGCCGATTATTTCCAAAGCACCAAAGGTGGCGGCCATGGCGACTACCGTCAGATTGTGCTGGCTCCGGCTTCTGTTCAGGAAATGGCCGATTTTGTGAAACTTGGCTTCGAGCTGGCTTTCAAATACCGCATCGCCGTTTTGATTCTCTCCGATGGTGTCATCGGTCAGATGATGGAGAAAGTCGAACTTTTCGACCCCATCCCACGCCTGAGCGATGAAGAAGTGGCCGCTAACAACCCATGGGCCACAACAGGCAAAAAGCGTGGAACCCAACGCAGGATCATCACCTCGCTCGACTTAGACTCGAGCAAAATGGAGCAACACAACCATCATCTACAGGAGAAATATCGCAAGATTCAGGAAAATGAAGTCCGCTACGAACTCATTGATGGCGATGATGCGGAATATATTTTTGTGGCTTATGGCTCCAGTGCCCGTATTGCCCAGAAATCGGTGCAATTAGCCCGCGCCAAAGGCATCAAAGCGGGTCTTTTCCGATTGATCACCCTGTTCCCCTTCCCGGGAAAGGAGATGGAAGCATTGTGCAAAAAAGGTGTAAAAGGCTGGCTTGCTGTAGAAATGAGCGCCGGACAGATGGTGGAAGATGTGAAACTCTCCGTTAGAGGCTGCGCAAAAGTGGAACATTTCGGACGCTTCGGCGGCATCGTCCACTCGCCCGAAGAAGTATTGAAAGCCTTAGAAGAAAAAATTATAGGAGAATAAGCTATGTCAACAATAACCCTCGAAGATATCATTAAGCCGGAGAATCTGGTCTATAAAAAAACTCCGCTGATGACCGATAAGGTGCTGAGTTATTGCCCCGGCTGTGGGCACGGCACCGCCCACCGTATTGCGATGGAGGTACTCGAAGAACTTGGCCTCGATGAAGATACTATCGGTATTGCGCCGGTTGGCTGCTCAGTGTTGGCCTATGAGTTTATGAATGTGGATATGGTGCAGGCAGCCCACGGACGCGCACCAGCGCTGGCTACCGGGATCAAAAGAATATGGCCCAACAAAACCGTTTTCACTTATCAGGGCGATGGCGACTTGGCAGCTATCGGTACCGCCGAAACCATCCATGCCTGCAACAGAGGCGAGAAAATCGTCATCATCTTTGTGAATAACGGCATCTACGGAATGACCGGCGGACAAATGGCACCCACAACCCTGCCCGGAATGAAATCGTCAACATCGCCCTATGGCCGCGACGTGGAACTGATGGGTAACCCACTGAAAATTACCGAGTTGGTAGCTCAGCTCCCCGGGACTTATTTCGTTACACGACAGGCTGTGCATACCCCGGCTGCCGTCAGAAGAGCAAAGCGAGCCATCAAGAAAGCTTTCGAGAACCAGCGCGATAACAAGCCTGGCCTCTCATTCGTTGAGATTGTGTCGAACTGCAACTCGGGCTGGAAAATGACCCCCAACGATTCGAACAAATGGATGGAAGAAAATATGTTCCCATATTATCCGTTAGGCGATATTAAAGTGGACGGACAACTGCTGAAGTGATCTTAACCGTAACAACTTAGAAAAATGACAGAAGAATTAATCATTGCAGGCTTTGGCGGACAAGGCGTACTCTCTATGGGTAAAATATTGGCCTACAGCGGTATAATGCAAGATCAGGAAGTGAGTTGGATGCCTTCTTATGGCCCCGAAATGAGGGGCGGTACGGCCAACGTTACCGTGATCGTGAGCGATGAACGCATCAGTTCTCCCATCCTCACTGTTTTTGATACCGCTATCATCCTCAACCAACAGTCGCTCGACAAGTTTGAAAAATCAGTAAAACCCGGTGGTGTCTTAATCTACGACCCCAACGGAATTACTAAACACCCCACCCGCAAAGACATCAGAATCTATCAGGTGGAAGGAGCACGACTGGCACTGGAGATGGGTAATACAAAAATTTTCAACATGATTATCCTGGGTGCATACCTCCAGGTGAAACCGGTGGTGAAAATTGAAAACGTGATCAAAGGACTTAGAGAATCTCTCCCGGAGCGTTATCATAATCTTATCCCGATGAATGAGGAAGCGTTGAATCTGGGAATGAAGAATGTGCTCATGTTGAACTAAAGAGCATTTATCGTTTATTATAAGCCGTCAGCAATTCCGCCTGACGGCTTTTTTTCTTTTTTTTGTGCGATGAAAATGATCCTTAACGACTTTCTTGAAGATGCTTGCCGGCGACACAATATCGCCGATTTCATCCCGAACGACCCAATAAGTATTCCTCATTTGTTTTCAAAGAAGGAAGACATCGAGATTGCAGGCTTTATCGCTGCCATCTTAGCTTGGGGCCAACGAAAAACCATCATCAGCAAAAGCAAACAACTGTTATCCATGATGGACAATGCACCACATGAATTTCTGATGACGGCCAGCGAAAAGGATTTCCGACGGTTTCTCGAATTTCGGCACCGCACCTTCAATGGGATTGATTGCGTTACTTTGCTACAGTCGTTGCAGCAGGTTTACAAACAAAGTGGTGGTCTAGAAGATGTAGCAACACGTGGTTTCGTGTGTGGCGGTGCTTTTGAAGGTATCGAGACTATGGCGACAGTATTGTTGGAGTTTCCACATTTAAACCGTTTTCGAAAACATATTGCACGGCCATCGGCAGGTTCGGCGGCCAAACGCATCAATATGTTCTTGCGGTGGATGGTGCGCCGCGATGAGGCCGGCGTTGATTTTGGACTGTGGAAAGACATCAGCCCGGCCGAGCTTGTTTGCCCTTTGGATATTCATTCGGGAAGAGTGGCGCGCAAATTAGGTCTGCTTAAACGACCGCAAAACGATTGGAAAGCTGCGATTGAGCTCACCGAAGCCTTGAAAATATTCGACCCCAAAGATCCCGTCAAATACGACTTTGCCCTTTTTGGTGCAGGAGTGATGAAAGAGGTGATCTGAATATGCCGGAAATACAGAAAACCAAAGCGCAACTACCTGATGCTGTACGAAAAGGCTGTTGTATTGAATTGGCTGAATTGTTACTATGTTTATCGCATTTCTCGATAATCAACCATTGAAAACCGGCAATTTCATGTAGTTATATAGACGTGTTTTATTGAGTTTTGAGCCGCCAAAAGCACGTTTAAACATTTTTAAGTTCTGACGAACGTTAACTGTACTATTTTTGAAGAAGCATAAACCTGATTAATATGCCGGCTTTTCGTTTTCTTTTTTCCATAACCTTGATGTTCATCACTTCGGGCTATGTTTTTTCTCAGCAGCCACAACAGGTTGCAACTACAGAACCTCGCCCAAAGCGCTGGGTTGCGGGCGGTGATTTTGGACTGGGCTTTTCGGCGTTTGGCATGAATGCCCGTGTAGCTCCACAGATTGGATATATGTTGGTGCCACGCTGGGAGGCCGGATTGCGACTGACTTATCTTTACAGCAACATAAAAGAAATGGGTGTACGCTATCATTTTCACGATGTTGGCGGCGGAATTTATACTTCTTACGATGTATATAAGGGGTTCTTCCTCCACGGTGAGAACGAACTGCTAAGTTACAACAAGGCGTTTTTCAATTCGGGCTTGCTCACAAAAGACCGGGTTTTGGCCAATTCGGTTTTTGTCGGCCTTGGTTACAGACAATATTTTGGAGAAAACAGCTCCACGTGGATCATGCTGCTCTACAATATTAACGAGACGCTCGATTCGCCGTATAGCAATCCCTTGTTCAGGGTTGGTTTCGGAGTTGGTCTATAAATTGCCGGTGATCAGAATATTTGCTTGCCGCCATCTTGGGTTTCGGCGATATAAAACTTAGGTGTAAGGCCAGTTTTTTGGCTATAAAATTTTCCAGTATTTTCGATAAAATTCGCCACTGCATCTTTGTGGACGATGCTCACTGTGCATCCGCCAAAGCCGCCGCCTGTCATACGGCTGCCGAGTACTCCTTCGTTTTTCAGAGCTTCTTCGTTCATGGTATCCAGCTCGAACCCCGTAACTTCATAATTTTCTTTGAGCGATTGGTGCGAAGCTGTCATCAGTTTTCCGAAACGGCCAAGTTCACCATTGATCAACGCATCCACGGCTTCTTTGGTACGTGCGGTTTCTTCAACCACATGTCGTGCTCTGCAACGAACTTTTTCGTCCGAAATTAAATGTTGCAAACCTGAAAACTCGACTGTGTCAAGCTCGGCCAGAAAGTTGAACCTTTTGCCCTTTTGCATCTCCGCAACGGCCTGACGACATTGTGCAACGCGTTCGTTATATTTTCCGCTGTCTAATTTATGAGGGCTGTTCGTATTGGAAATCACGATCTTATGGTCTCCGAGCTCAAGCGGTACGAGCTGATAGGCAAGGCTGTCGCAGTTGAGAAAAAGCGCATGTCCCTGTTTCGACATGGCCGAAGCAAACTGATCCATAATGCCGCAATGAACTCCGGCAAAGTCATGCTCGGCCTTTTGACACATCAATGCCAGACTTTTCCCGTCGAGGCTAAAGTTGAACAAGTTATTGATGGCTACGGCCGTAACCACTTCGATGGCTGCCGAAGACGAAAGACCGGCTCCCGGCGGCACATCGCCATAATACAACATTTCCAGGCCGTGAGCAATGTGATGCCCCCTGCTGATGAACTGTGCGAAAACACCAATTGCATAATTCACCCATTCTTTGCCGATTGGCCGACTGAGCTCTGAAAGCGGAATGTCGGCCTCGAAGCTCATGTTCAGGCTTCTCAGTTTGATTACAGGCTCCCCGGTACGACGAACCAAGCAATAATTGCCAAAGCTGATGGCGCAGGGAAACACAAAACCACCGTTGTAATCGGTATGTTCGCCAATAAGGTTGATCCGGCCGGGCGCAAAAAATCCTGACTGTGCTTCTTGACCATAAATCTGGAGAAATTGCGTTTTTAAATCTTCGGGTTTCATGGATGCGGGCTTTTTAGGTTGCTTTTATTTCATGAATATAAGCCAATATAGATAAAACAACGTGAATGCACTCAAGAAAACAATTCCAATCCACGACCAAACGATCAGGTATCTGGCCGGACGATAATTGGCCTGAATGTTGGGCGAAGTAATGACACGATGGTTTAAGAACGCCAATGCAGGTGCCGTTACGAAAGAAAGACTCGTGGCAAAATCAACCATTACGCGCATGGTAGTCCCCGAAATCCAGATGAGAAAAATCACTCCTGCTGACAGAATCAGCATCCAGCTTGTATAGGTGAGTTTTGTATTCCAAAAGCTGTTAGATTTAAAAAGGTGTTTTGTGCATTCTACTAAGGTGCGTGGATAAACATCGGTCACTGTGATGGTGGTGGAAAGCATGGTGGTTACGGCAGCAATGG
>JBDHYV010000043.1:0-13120 GCA_039811545.1 Bacteroidales bacterium
TGTAGTCAGCCGAAAATAGTTTACGTAACGGTTTAAATTCTTCGTCTTGTTTGATTTTGGTTTCAAAAATCCGAAGCAATAAAAGTTCAATAATGTACTCAACCCGTTGAACAGGGGTGCCTGCTGGTCGTAACTTATTATGTAGCTTTTTTAAAGCATTATTTGTTTTATTGTCTGCGTAATGTACTGTCGAACGTCCCATCTAATATATTAAATCTTCAAAGTTATTATTTATTGTCTGTTTGTCGCCTGTGCGTTGGGGCAAAAGCAAATGTGCTGCAAAGCGTTGGCTTTGTGCGTTGGGTTGCAGCTCTTTTGTTTTGCGAAGCGTTGGCATTTTGTCTGTCATTTTTCGGTTCGATTTCTGTCGGTTGTGTCGTCTTTTAGCATGACCGCCAACTTGTTGCTAAACGCACCCCTATTGTGTATATCTTCACTTTTGGCCGAAGCTTCGCCGGTGGCCAAAGCCTTCGGATTCAGTATGGTTATGGAAATGTTGGGGTGTTGTCGGTTCATTGTGTGGTTTAGCTTGCTTCAAAGTTAGAAACTTTTGCCGGGATGTGTAACACAAGGACAAAAATATTTTTTTGCTTTTTTGAGTACTGCTATCTGGCTCTTTGGAATTGAAGCTGCCGGCTTATAATTCCCGTGTTTGGCTGAAATCATTGCCGGGGTAGCTTACGGATAAAACGGTTCATGTCCGGCAGGCGGGGTGCCGGACATGAACGGAGGTGTTTGGTTTGCGAAAGTAACCCTTCAATCAAGGGCTGTGTGTGGCGGCAGAGGCTGATCGAACAATGCCGGAACGTGGAAATAATGGCATCACATCACTTTAAAGCCGCAATGAGTCCTCGGCCATTTTTGTAACAACCTCTCCCTGATAATGGTAAACCGCAATCTTGGTTTGCGAGGCAGCATCGGCCTTCTGCGGTTGAATGACCACAAAATTCATCGTTGTCGGATCAACATTGTTATTGTCAATCCAGGTTCCCGAATTTGCATAAATCGTTTTTTGCCCCTGAAGGTTTTCTGACGGGATGATTTTTGCATCGTGGGTATGGCCAAAGATGACGATTCTTTTGTCAGAATTCGGGTTTAAGAAATATTGAATCTTAGCCTGATTGTCCGATTCGTCTGTGGAGGCTGAATTGGCGATGGCCTGCTGAGCCGGAATGTTGACGGGCACGTGGTTGTAGGCTTGTCGTAGGTCCCAAGTATCCTGAATGCCCCGATACAGATTGACGTCAATTTCGCTTCCTGCAGAGGCTTGATGAGGCAGCAAATCGTTGATGGAGTATGTTCCGGTGAATCCATCCACATGTGTCACGATGATGTTTTCGTCAAATTTGTTTTCTATCGGCAGATATTTGATGGCCCACTGCCAAATTTTCCAGTAGATGAACAATAAATTCTGGCTTGGGTCGCCCGAGGTGTTCTGTGTAAGTTCCGGCATGGTGTCGTTGGCGGCATGACAATCCTGAACATGATGAAGTGCGGCTATCCTTGTGAAGAAGTATCCGGGCGGGGTAATGGTGCCCGGCGCAATGTCCTGATTTGAATATGGGTCGGGCGCACAGAAAAAGTTGTACCGATGCCCGTGTTCAATGGCTAAAGCCGTCATGCCCGAAGGCGAGTAGGTGCCCAAACCTTGTTCGTTGTCGCGTGCTTGTTGGATTCCCGGAAAGATAAGGCTGACATTCTCCGCAGTTATAGTCAAGTCGTGGTTCCCGGGTACGTAGGTCAACGTGATATTTTTCTCCTGAATGATTTTGTTGAAAACATCCACTACGCCTTTGTTGCTTTGCGCGATGCGCCGGACAAAATCGGCTTGATCTTTTCCCTGATAGGTGTTCACGTTGGCCGGAACATACCATTCATCGAGCAAATCTCCGGCAATGACAAGCTCTTTGACGTTTGGAGCTTTTCTCACTTTTTCAAGAAAATTTTCGAGGGCCACTAAATTCTTACTACACTCGGCATAGGCTAAATCAGCACCAAGATGGAGGTCGCTGATTACCACGATCACATTTCTTTCGTTTCCACCATTGCTAAAAGGGTCATTTTCAGGGTTATCGGGTTCCGACTTTTTGCATGAAACCAAAGTGCTTATGGTCAGTATCGCAAATAATATACTGAATATTCTCATAATATTTTTCATCATTTTAAATGTTTTGTTTATTTTCAAGTGGTAATTTATTTTCGAATTTGTTCTATTGGCAATGAATCTACGACATTCAGATTTCTCCTTGTTCTAATTTATCTTTGAGGAAAAAATGATCCAAGCTGTTCGTTCTGCCAGAACTCCAAGGCATAATACCTCATTAAAAAGCGCTCATTTTCATAAAAGTTGTGCCATCTAAGAGGGTCATTTACTGATACTTGGGGGCGATTTGCCGGAGAAGTTGTGTTTCCGTTTCATTTATGGGTTTTTCGGATACTTCAAATTTACGACCTTTTCAATTGCGCGCAACAGCGTAATTTTTTTTACGAGCTACTGGTCGAGGCAAATTATTGAGCGGTATGCCGTCGGCCGGTCGTGTTTGTGAATAAAGTGGCCGTTTGCATCGCGCCAAACAGGAAAATGCTAAATTTGCGGCATGACGCCTGCTGAGCATAAACATATTCTCATCATCCAGACAGCATCCATCGGCGATGTGATTCTCATCACGCCACTGATCGAAACGCTTCATGGCCAATATCCTAAGGCTGTGATTGATGTGCTTGTGCGAAAGGGCTTCGGTGCTTTGTTCGATGGTCATCCTTTTGTGAATGAGGTCTTGTTGTGGGATAAGAAGTCGCGGAAGTATCGCGATTTGTTTCGCCTGATTAGAAAGTTTCGCAGCCGTCGTTACGACTTGGTGATCAATGTGCAGCGTTTTTTTACCACCGGACTGCTCACGGCATTGAGCGGGGCCGGAATCACCGTTGGCTTCGATAAAAATCCGATGAGTCGTTTTTTTAGTCGCCGGATTCCGCATCATTTCTATTCGGAAGGCGGCACCAATCACGAGGTTGACCGCAACCTTCGTTTAGTCCGGGACTTTGTTGTGCAAACCCAAGATCGTCCCCGTCTTTATCCTCAGCCCTCCGATGAAAATGTCGTCATGCACTACAAACATCAGGAATACATCACTGTGGCACCGGCCTCTCTTTGGTTTACAAAGCAATATCCCGAAGAACGATGGATTTCGTTTTTGAAAAGGGTACCACCTCATCTTCAGGTTTATCTTTTAGGCGGGCCTGCCGATAAGGCCCTCTGCCAGCGTATCATGGAGGCAGCCCGACATCCGCTGACGACGGAACTTTGTGGCAGGCTCAGCCTGCTGCAATCTGCCGCTTTGATGCGCGATGCACGCATGAATTTTGTGAACGACTCCGCTCCATTGCATCTATGTAGCGCAGTGAATGCGCCGGCGACGGCAGTTTTCTGCTCAACAGTACCCGAATTTGGTTTCGGCCCCTTGAGCGATGACGCCGCCATCGTGCAGATTGACAGACCCCTCTATTGCCGCCCATGCGGAATCCACGGCCATCGGCAATGCCCCGAAAAACATTTCCGCTGCGCCTACGAGATTGACGAAAAAAAGCTTTTGGAAAGATTATGAACATGTTTGAAAAAGAAGTGACACTGGCTTGCGAGGCTCTGCGCAAAGGGAAAGTGATTCTTTACCCGACCGATACCATCTGGGGCCTTGGCTGCGATGCCACCAACAATCGTGCTGTGGAGCAACTGTTTAAAATCAAACGCAAAAAAGAACAGAACAGCCTGATAGCACTCATCGAAGCCACCGAGCGGCTTCGTCATTATCTAGCCGATGTGCCTCCCATCGCCCTCGACCTGATCGCCTATGCCGCAAACCCCATCAGCATCATCTATCCTAACGCCCGCAACTTGGCGAAAAATGTGCTCGGCAAAGATGGCTCGGTCTGTATAAGGGTGACCAACGACCACTTTTGTACCGCTTTAGTCAAAATGTTCGACAAGCCGATTGCCTCCACCTCAGCCAATTTTTCGGGCGAGCCCACCGCATTGTTCTTCGAACAAATCTCAGCCGAGCTTAAAACAAAGGTGGATCATATCGTGAATCTTTATCACAACGAAATCAAAGCCGCCAAAGCCACTACTATCATCCGGATGGAAGAAGGCGGAATGTTTACCATTGTTAGGCAATAACCCTTCGCAATCCTGCAAATCACCAATGCAGGCAAACATTGAACTTCTTTTCGGCTTCTGTGTTTAATAAGCTGAACACCGTTTCGGGGGTTTCACTCCGGAATCAGGCTTATTTAGATTGGTTTTAAATTAAAGAAAAATACCTATTTTTGCACCCTCAAAAAATGCGGCTTGCAGCCCTCAAAAGTTGAAAACATGAAACAGAAGAGAAAGTTTACGCTCGAAACAACGGACAAAGAGACCCTGAAAAAATGGTATAGCCTGATGACTTTAGGCCGTCAGATTGACGACAAAGCACCTAACTACCTGAAGCAGGCCTTAGGCTGGTCGTATCATGCTCCTTATGCCGGCCACGACGCCATTCAACTGGCACTTGGCCAGGTGTTCCGTCGCAATGTTGATTTTCTGTTTCCGTACTATCGCGATATGCTTACCGCTATTTCGGCCGGTCTGACAGCCGAAGAAATCATCCTCAACGGGATTTCCAAAGGCTCGGATATCGCCAGCGGCGGACGACACATGTCGAACCATTTTGCCAAGCCGGAATGGAACATCCAGAATGTGTCGTCGGCCACGGGCAATCATACCCTTCATGCTGTGGGCGTGGCAAGAGGTATTAAACAATACTAATCTAAAGGCATTGCCATCAGCTCACAGGGCGAATCGTCCACCTCCGAAGGCTATGTGTTTGAGGCCATCAATGGCGCATCGAACGAGAAATTGCCGGTGATGTTTGTGTTTCAGGACAATCAGTTTGGCATCTCGGTGCCGCAACGCGACCAATCGGCCAACCGCCGTGCGGCAGCCAACTACAGCGGCATCAAGAACCTCAAAATCATGTATTGCGACGGTAAAAATGTGTTCGACTCGATGAATACCGTTTTTGCCGCAAGGGAATATATCGAAACTCATGGCATTCCGGTAATTGTTCACGCCAATTGCGTGCGCATCCATTCGCACTCCAACAGCGACAATCACGAGCTGTATCGCGACGACAATGAACGCCATTGCGTGAAACTGTCCGACCCGCTCGAGCGTTTCAGAATCCAATTGCTACATTCCGGCAAGTTTACCGAAGAAGAAATTGCGGCTTTGGACGAGGAGGCCCGTAAGACCATCTCGGCAGCGCACAAAAAGGCAATTGTGGCTCCCGACCCGACACCTGAGTCCATTTTCAACTTTGTGCTGCCGGCTCCATATGTGTCAACAAAATATCCACAGGGTTTGCACGATGGCACCAAAGGCCGGAAGCTGAAGTTTATCCAGGCCCTCAACGAAACACTGAAAGCCGAATTCCGTTATAATCCCGACACATATATCTGGGGGCAGGATGTGGCCAACAAAGACAAAGGCGGCATCTTCAACGTTACAAAAGGGATGCAACAGGAGTTTGGCCGCGAACGGGTATTCAACGCGCCCATCGCCGAGGATTATATCACCGGCACCGCCAACGGCATGAGCCGTTTCGACAAAAAAATCCGAATCGTCATCGAAGGAGCCGAGTTTGCTGATTATTTCTGGCCGGCCATGGAACAACTGCTCGAGACCTCGCACGACTATTGGCGCAGCAATGGTGCTTTTGTGCCGAATGTTACCATCCGTTTAGCCTCAGGAGGTTATATCGGCGGCGGCCTTTATCATAGCCAAACCATTGAGGGAGCACTTACAACCCTGCCGGGCCTTCGCATTGTGTATCCCTCGTTTGCCGATGATGCGGCCGGATTGCTCCGTACAGCCATGCGCTCCGAAGGCCCGACCATTTTCCTCGAACCAAAAGCATTGTATAACGATCCGGTGGCCGAAGTGATGGTGCCCGACGATTTTGAAGTCCCCTTTGGCAAAGCAAGGGTTCGCCGCGAAGGCAAACACCTGAGCATCATCACCTACGGAAACACCACACACATGGCTTTGCAGGTGGCCGAACGTATTGAAAAGGAAAATGGACAGAGTGTAGAAGTGGTGGACATCCGCTCGCTCATCCCACTCGATAAGGAAACTATATTGAACTCGGTGAAAAAGACTTCACGTGTGTTGGTGGTGCACGAAGACAAGGTGTTTGGCGGTTTTGGCGGCGAGCTGGCAGCAACTATTGCCGATGAAGCCTTCAGCTTTCTCGATGCCCCGGTGAAGCGTGTCGGCTCCACATTTACACCTGTTGGCTTTAACCGTATCTTGGAAAAAGCCATCCTGCCCAATGCCGAAAAGATCTATTTGGCTGCCAAAGAGATACTCGAATTTTAAAACTGCCGCAAGGCACCAATCGGAGAAGCTTTTCCACGACGGGCAGCGATGTCCTGAGCCGGAAAAGCTTCTTTTTTTACACGAATGCTTAACAAAGATTAACAAAAAGCGGAATGATGCCCGACGGCCACAGGGCATTTATGCCTACTTTTACACGCCTGAACGAGTGATAAACTTTTGCAAAATCTATATTGATATGAATTTTATGTCCCGTAATGGACTGATCCTTGGATTGTTAACATTTTTTTTCTTATCTACGGCGGTGGCTCAAAACAGCAAGAGCGACCCAAAGGAAACCAGTCAGAAGTTAGCCGCAGCACTTTATTATATTGAGAATTTCTATGTGGATAGCACCCAGCCGGCCAAACTGACCGAAACCGCAATTGTGAGCATCCTTAAAGAGCTCGACCCACACTCGGCTTATATCTCTAAAGAAGAACTTTCGGCTGCCAACGAAGCACTCGAAGGGAGTTTTGAGGGGGTGGGCATTTCTTTCCAACTCAACCGCGACACCATCCTTGTGGCCTCAGTCGTTCCGGGCGGGCCATCGGAAAAATTGGGCATACAAGCTGGAGATAAGATAGTGAAAATCAATCAGGAGGATGCTTTTGGAAGCAAAATCAACAACAAATGGGTGATGGATCGCCTCAGAGGAAAGAAAGGAACAGTCGTGCAGGTCGAAATTCTTCGGCTCGGACGTAACGAACTGATTCCTTACGACATCGTCCGCGATAAAATCCCAATCAACAGCATTGATGCCTCATTTATGCTGCCAGGGCAAATCGGATATATCCGGCTAAACCGTTTCTCGAAAACCTCGATGGACGAGTTTTATGCTTCGTTGGGCCAGCTTAAAGAGAAGGGGATGCAAAGCCTGATCCTTGACTTGCGCTCAAACTCAGGAGGTTATCTCAATACTGCTGTTGAACTTTCCGATGAGTTTCTGCCCGACAACAGGCTCATCGTATATACTGAGGGAAAAAACAGCCCGCGTCAGGATTTCAGGGCTTCAGCCAAAGGCGTGTTCGAAAAAGGAAAACTGATTGTGCTTATCAACGAGTCGTCGGCCTCGGCCAGCGAGATTGTCTCGGGAGCCGTTCAGGACTGGGATCGCGGATTGGTGATCGGCAGGCGGTCGTTTGGCAAGGGATTGGTGCAGCGGCCTTTCAACCTTCCCGATGGCTCGGTGATACGGCTCACCAGCGCACGATACCACACCCCATCCGGACGTTGCATCCAACGGCCTTACACCGAAGGCTCGGATAAATATTACAAAGACCTGAACGAGCGCCTCGAAAGAGGTGAGTTTGTTCATGCCGACAGCATCCATTTCCCCGACTCGCTGAAATATTCTACACATAATGGCCGGACGGTTTACGGCGGCGGTGGCATCATGCCAGATGTGTTTGTCGCTTGGGACTCAACGCAATATACCAACTTCTATTCCGACCTCATCCGCAAAGGCGTACTCAACCGTTACACCCTTGAATATACCAACGAAAACCGTAAAAGGATGAAGAAGGCCTTTGCCGATGTAAATGCTTTCATCAACGGATTTCAGGTGGATGAGAAGATGCTTGCCAACTTTGAGTCGGTGGCCGAAAATGAAGGAGTGAAATGGGATAGCACCGCTTTCGAACGGTCCAAAACGCTAATCCATTATCAGATTAAAGGCCTGATTGCCCGTAATATGTGGGATTTGGGTGCGTATTACGAAGTGGTGGCCGGTTTCGATGAAACGCTTCAACGCGCCATGGCCATCCTGAACAGCGATGAAGAATATGGCTCGTTTCTGAAAAAGCGCGCTCAATAATCGAGGTAGCGGGGCGAGAGGTAACTGCGCTCCGGCTTCTGAATCCGAAGCACAATCATCACTTCATGCGTCCCGCTGTTGACGGTAGCCAATTTGTTGATGCCCATGTCGTAGCTGTAATGAACCTCAAGATTCTCAGTGGCATGGATGCCGGCTTTGAGAATAAAAGCATCCTTATTTCTCCATCCAAGCCCTGCTTCCAAAACACCTAGCATGGCTTGTGCATCGAGTTGAAGATAATGAACCTTGCCCTGCCGGTGATACGAAATGCCTGTGCGGAGACGGTATTCATCGGTCAGATCGAAAAGATAAGTGCCATAGGCATGCAGATGCAAGGGGATGTGCCGAACCGAAAGGTCGCGATTGATTTGACCTAAATGATTGATAGCCAGTCCTGATTCAATTTGCCCGACACTTAGATGTGCGCCAAATTCAAAATCGGGTTGCAGGTATTTTTCATCGGGACGAATCAGTGGCTCGTCGTTCTCGTTGTATATCAATCGGCTGTATAGAATGCTTCGTTGATAGATTCCGGCACCTAAGCCTAAGTTCAGCATTGCGCTGTTCGACAGGTTGACGCGATAGGCGTATGCTGCCACAAGCCGTTGCATCAGTTCTTTGCCCATGCTTTGTGAAACGACCTGAAGCCTGACACCCATCTTTTTCGCCTCGAAAAAGTGCTCAGCACTAAACTGCATTGCCCGCGGGGCATCGGGAAAGCCAACCCATTGCTGGCGACCGCTCATCCGAAGGTTGATCTTGTCGTTGGCTTCCATCAGTGCCGGATTGTAGATGCTGACGGTGTTCATGCTGTTGCTGAACAGCAGGTCGGTCTGCCCCGACAAACTGAATCCTGTCAGCAGCAAAAGAAAACAGATCCAAAACGACAGTTGGTTTTTCATGGAATTTGAGCTTTTATCATTCACATTTCATCCCTGTTGATTATTGGTTTTTAAACTCTTTGGCTTGCTGCATGCTCACCCTTTGTCCGTCGAGATAGGGTACGATAAAGCTGTCGGCGAATCCCGCACTGCGAATCAGATTGCGCAAGGCCTCGGCCTCGCTGAGGCTTTGACGGTCGCCGGCCTCATAGCGGAAAAGCTTCTCGGTCTCCTGAACGTAAATACGGATGTCGGGAATCACCGTACTAAGGGCCGAGAAATAGGTTTCGGGGTCGTAACGGTTGGCAGAAACCAGTAACTGAACGCGGAAGATCAACCTCAGAACCGGATTATCCCGTTTTGTTTCAGCACTTTCCGTGAAAGGCTTTTCCCGAATTGTCCGGTCATACGAAACTACCTGAAAAGTAGTCCGGCGGTTGGCTTGATGTTGGCTTTCGTCGGTGGCATTTTTGAAAATCATTTGTCGTTTGCCGTAGCCTTTGGCAATCAGCCGCGAAGGATGGATGCCGCTGGCCACTAAAAAATCCACTACTGACTGAGCTCTTTCTTGCGAGAGGCGGTCGTTGTAGGCATCGGTTCCGCGCCCGTCGGTATGTGAGGCAATCTGAACGCTCACACCCGGTGTCTCGCGCAGCATGGAGGCCAGCTTCTGAAGCTCGGTTTTGGAGACTTCGCGCAAATCGGCCTTGTCAAAATCGTAGAAGATGTCCTTGAGTGTGATTTCTTCCTTTTCGCGGATACGGGTGAGCTCGAAATCAAGGTCGTAGCCGGTTGCCTTTTGCAGGATGATGTCTTGCCGCACATCGGGCACGCGGATCACCCGTGATTCGGTGAAAATGCCCGACCCGCTGATGCGAACGGTATAGATGCGGTCTTGCTGGAGTTTATCAAACAGATAATGCCCGCTGTGGTCGGTTCGGGTCGAAATAATTTCGCCCCCCGGCATGATGAGCTCTACCAGCTCGCCTTCCATCGGCAATCCAGTGCTGCGTTCGCTGACAAGGCCGCCCGCCGAAGCTGCAAACGTCGTGGGACTGAGCAATATCCACAGATGAGGATTGTCGGATGCTCGGGCAGCCGGAGTTTTTAGCTTTTCGGGATAAAACCCAAACCGACTGACGGTGAGCTGTGCTTTTGATTTCTCGGGCACCGACACGGCAAAGCGACCTTGTGAGTCGGTGGTCACCGTGTATTCGCGTCCGGCCATGGCGCAATGCACAGAAGCCGAGTCGAGACCTAAGCTGTCGCGATTGGCCACTGTTCCGCGGAGAATGTTTCGCAACGGAAAGTCGTCAAAGAAAAACTGGTCATCGCTGCGGCCCGGTGTGCGGTTAGAGGTAAAGATGCCTCTGGAACCATCGGAACGCATGCTCAGCGAAAAATCATCGGCTCCCGAATTGAAAGGAGGAAGCAGAACCCGCGGGTTGCTGTAGCTGGTGGCTCCAATGTCAACGGCCACGAGATCTAAGCCACCGAAGCCGTTTTTGAATCCTTCGGTAGAAAACACTAAGATGCTGTCACCCAACAGGGTAGGGAATAGCTCGTCAAAACGCGTGTTCACCAAAGGTACGGCATTTTCGGGCAATCCCCATGAGCCATCAGGCAGGATGGCGATGCTGTAAATGTCGTTGCCACCGAAACCACCCGGCAGGCTTGCGCTGAAAAAGAGCTTCGTGCCATCGGGGCTCAGAAACGGATGTCCGTAATGGTGTTTTTTGTTTACAAAACCGGCAGGCTTGCCTTTCCCAAAAACGAAGGTTACAGGGTCGAAGCTGCAAACCTCAATCAGGCAGCGGCCTTTGTTGTTGTTGCAACGTGTATAATAGGCTAGTTTGCGCACCGGATCAAAGGTAAAGACGCCGGTATTCTGGTTCTTTCCGATGGGAAGCGGAATGGCTGGTGCAAAGTCGCCGTAAAGATTTTCGATGGAAAGAAAAAGCGCGGAGTAGTTTTCCGAAGTGCGTCCGTCTTTCTGCCGACTGAGATAACTGTCGCGTGAAGAGGAAATGACTAAATCGCTATTGAGCCATGAAGCCGAATAGTCGCTCGATGAGGTGTTTAGCTTCACCGCTTTATGAATAATTGGCCATTGGATACTGAGTGTGGCCTCATAATTTTGAATAAACCGCAACATCTGCTTTGCCTCGGCTGAAGTCCGGTCGGCAGCGAGCACTTTTTCAAGAACAGCCTTGGCTCCGTTGAGGTCGCCTGTCTTGAACAGGACATCCGCCTGAGCCAACAACCATTCGGCAGGGGCATTTTTTTGACCTATCGCTGTGTTAAACCATTGTTGACTTTCGGAAAACTTGTTCATCCTGCTGTAGGCCAGCCCAGTCTGAAAGGCGAATCTGCGTTTTTCCTCTTCTTCTTTGCTCTGTGTAAAGGCTTTCTGCCAGAGGTTTGCCGCTTTCTCAAAATTATGAGCTACGTATTTTTTCTGCGCCTGACGCGCCAGCCCTTTCTGGCTCATGGCCGGTATAGCCCATAGCAGCAGAATCAATATACCGAAATACTTAAGTTTGCTCATTCCGTTACGATTGTTACTGATCCTTTTGTGATTCTTACCACCATTCCGTTCACATCGCGCAGTTCGACAATATAATAATAAGTGCCTGCCGCAACTACCGCTCCGCGGAAGCGCCCGTTCCAGCCTTCGTCGCCTGAAAACAACTCCAACCCCCAGCGGTTGAAAACCCGGATAAACTGCCCTGCCAGAAAACGGTCATTGATTTGGTCGGAATTGGGCGAGAAAGCATTAATGCTAATGTCGTTAGTGATTAAGCCGGGCACGAAAATAGATTTTTCCGTCACACAACCCTGCGAATTTGCCGCCCGAACCCAGAGAGTATCGGATGGCAGTACCGTATATCCATAAGAAAAGAAAGGCTGGGTTGTTTCGGCAAGAAGTTGTCCACCAGAAAGATAGCTGTATCTTGAATAATTTTCCGGCGCGATGACGATGATTTTTCGTAAGTCGGGATCATCGAAAAGTTCGAAATCGGGTAATGGAAACAACTCGATATAATGCGAAACCGAATCGGAACATCCAAAGGCATTGGTGACACGTACCCAAAGTGTTGTGTTTTCGGTAGGTTCAAAAACCAACGTATTGCCCTGAACGGGTGGATTGCAAAGCCAGGTGTATTGTTCGCCGCCGACGGCTGTCAGGTTCACACTCTGGCCTGCACAAACTCCCTCCGGTCCGCTGATCGTAGGGTCAGGCATGGGGTAAAACAGCGCGGATGCCATTCCGGCCATGGTCGTGCCACAGTTTGTGCCCGGATGGATGGCCTTCATCGTATAAACGCCTGAGGTCGGCGGGGTGGCAATACTCATCGGAAAGCCTGTGCCGCCAAAAAATGCACCGGTTTCATCGCCGTTCACAAGCAGTTCGTACACCATTCCTTTCTGCGATCCGGAAAGCAGAAAGCCGGCATCCGCATCGTTCGCACACCAGGTGCCGCCTCCCGAAAAACTGTAAACCTCCGGCTGGACAAGCTTTTCGATGGTTGCACTGCCGGCCATCGGACGCTCGCATCCGTAGGCATTGGTGGCTGTCATCGTGTATTGTCCGTTCATCCCTGCCGGACTGAAACTCATGGGTTGTCCGGTGCCGATAAACGACTGTCCGGTGAAATATCCGTTTTTATTGAGCCGATACAGTTCGCCTGAGCTGCTCCCTGAAAGCGTGATCTGTGGAACATCGCTTCCTTCGCACCATTCGCCACCACCCGAAAGGGTGAAGAGGGTGGGGTTCGGGTAAACCTGAATCCAGGCCGAATCGCTGACAAGGCTGACACCATCGCTCACCGAGACTTTTATCCATTGATTGCTTTCGGGATAGAGCAGCAATGAAGCGCCAACGGGATTGGAGAAGGAGCCGATACCGCTCCACCACCAACTGTAATTTCCGCTTCCGCCCGAAGGGATGGCTGTGCAATTCACCGGCTGCCCCGGACAAACCATTGCCGGATTGACCGTCAACTCCAC
>JBDHYV010000044.1:0-13104 GCA_039811545.1 Bacteroidales bacterium
CACCTTGCGGTTGATTTCGATATTGTTCTGGTGCAGTTTGCCCATAAATACGCTGTACGACATCCCGAAGGGTCTTATTGCTGCGTTGATACGAACAATCCACAATGCGCGGAAATTACGTTTTTTGGTGCGTCTGTCGCGATAGGCATACTGTTGCCCTTTTTCATAGGAATTCTTGGCTACTGTCCAAACATTCTTCCTACGTCCAAACTGACCGCGTGTCAGTTTAAGGATTTTCTTTCTTCTTGCTCTCGATGCTACGGAGTTGACTGATCTTGGCATTTTTTTTACGTTTTTCGTTCAGCGCCCCCACTTTTATGGGGAACTTAGGTGCTGGAACAAAGTTAAACAATGAATTATTTACTGTTGAAGCATTTCTTTGACATTCTTTTCGTCGGCCTTGTGAACCAAGGTCGAATAAGTCAGATTGCGCTTGCGCTTTGTTGACTTCTTTGTCAGAATGTGGCTTTTGTAGGCATGCTTCCTTTTGATTCTACCGGTACCCGTCAATTTAAAACGCTTTTTTGCACCGGATTTCGACTTCATTTTTGGCATTATGAAACAATATTAAAGGTTATTGAAGTGGCTTATTTCTTGGGGGCGATCATCATCATCATGCGTTTACCTTCGAGTTTGGGAAGATTTTCCACCTTACCAACATCTTCGAGAGCTTGAGCAAATTTGAGCAGTATTAGCTCTCCTTTGTCCTTATACACGATAGACCTTCCTCTGAAAAGCACGTCAACACGAACTTTGGAGCCTTCTTCAAGAAAACTACGTGCGTGTTTAAGCTTAAAATCAAAATCATGGTCATCGGTATTAGGGCCCAGACGGATTTCTTTGACAACTACCTTAGCCGATTTGGCTTTTATCTCCTTTTGTTTTTTCTTTTGCTCGAAAAGGAACTTCTTATAGTCGAGCACCCGGCAAACAGGCGGATTGGCTGTAGGCGAAATCTCAACTAAGTCGAGGTTTTTCGATTCGGCAATAGCCAATGCTTCCCGAATGGGAACAATGACAGCTTCGATGCCTTCGCCAACCACGCGCACGATGGGCGCTGTAATTCTCTGATTAATCCGGTGCGGGTCCTCTTTCTTCTCGATAGGTTTGCGTGGACCTCTTCCTCTGAACTGTGCTATGATACGATCCTCCTTACTTTTGTGAACACTCTATTGAATTGATTCTCTACTCATTATACTCCTGAAGCCTTTTAACTTCATCGTTTATCATATCGGCAAATGCTTTTATGGAAAAACTTCCCAAATCGCCTTCTGCTTGTTTTCTTACCGAAACCGCACCTTCTGCTTCCTCCTTTTCGCCCACAATCAGCATATAGGGAATCTTACGCAGCTCTGCATCGCGGATTTTTCGACCTGTTTTTTCGCTCCTGTCGTCAATGAGGGCGCGAATATCGGAATTTTTCAGCAACCCGGAAACATTTTCCGCATATTTTTGATATTTTTCGCTGATAGGCAGAATGATAACCTGCTCAGGTGCAAGCCAAAGCGGGAATTTTCCTGCACAATGTTCAACCAATACCGCAACAAAACGTTCCATCGAGACAAAGGGAGCGCGGTGAATCATCACAGGGCGATGTTTCTCATTGTCGCTACCGATATACGTCAAGTCGAAACGTTCGGGCAGATTGTAATCCACCTGAATCGTCCCAAGTTGCCATTTTCTTCCTAAGGCATCTTTCACCATGAAGTCCATCTTCGGGCCATAGAAAGCAGCTTCACCTTCTACCGCAATAGCTTCAAGTCCTTCTTCCTCAGCTACTTCCTTGATAGCCATCTCGGCTTTTTGCCAATTCTCGGGCGAACCGATATATTTTTCAGGATGTTTTGGATCGTGTAGCGAAATCTGGGTAACAAATTCTTTAAAGTCCAATGCCTTGAAAATCCGCATGATAATTTTTATCACTGCCTTAAACTCGGCTTTGATCTGGTCGGGCGTACAGAAGATATGGGCATCGTCTTGGGTGAAGCCCCGTACGCGTGTCAAGCCATGAAGCTCACCGCTTTGTTCATAGCGGTAAACAGTTCCAAACTCGGCGTAACGAATCGGCAAATCCTTGTAAGAGTGAGGTTTACTTGCATAAATTTCGCAGTGATGCGGGCAGTTCATCGGCTTGAGAAAAAAAGCTTCACCTTCCATCGGGGTCGTGATAGGCCTAAAAGAATCGGCACCATATTTCTCATAATGCCCAGACGTTTTATAAAGGTTCACATTACCGATATGTGGTGTAATGACAGGCATATAACCTGCTTCTTTTTGCACCTTCTTCAGGTACTGTTCGAGCCTTTCACGCAATTCGGCTCCTTTCGGAAGCCATAGAGGCAAGCCTGCTCCTACTTTCTGCGAAAAGGTAAACAACTCCAGTTCTTTCCCCAACTTGCGGTGGTCGCGCTTTTTGGCTTCTTCTAAAAGCACAAGATACTCGTCCAATTCTTTCTGTTTGGGGAAAGTGATTCCATATACGCGGGTAAGCTGTTTGCGCTTCTCATCACCACGCCAATAAGCTCCTGCAATGCTGGTAAGTTTTACCGCTTTGATGAATCCGGTATCGGGTAGGTGAGGTCCGCGACACAGGTCGGTGAAAGTTCCACTCTTATAAAAGGTGATCTTCCCGTCTTCAAGTTCCCTGATGAGTTCGAGTTTGTATTCATCGCCCTTTTCAGTGAAAAAGTTCAAGGCATCCTGCTTCGTTACATCCACGCGGCTGTAGGCCTGTTTCTGACGAGCCAGCTCCAGCATCCTTTTTTCAATATCGGCAAGGTCGGCCTCTGTGAGCACTTTGTCGCCGGTATCAATATCATAGTAAAAGCCGTTTTCAATGTCGGGGCCAATACCAAATTTCACGCCAGGATAGAGTTGTTCAATGGCTTCGGCCATTAGGTGAGCCGACGAATGCCACATAGTAGCTTTACCGTCAGTATCGTTCCAAGTGAGAAGCTGCAATTGGGTATCGTGATAAATCGCACGGGTGGCATCCCACACTTCGTCGCCTACTTTTGCCGACAATACATTGCGGGCCAGACCTTCGCTGATGCTTTTGGCCACATCTAAAGCGGTAACGCCGGCTTCGTATTGCCTGACCGATTTATCGGGTAACGTAATGTTGATCATACCTTTTTTTTAAAAATGGCTGCAAAATTACAAAATTCATTTGTACAATTCTAATTTACAAGCCTTAAGAGCAAAAAAAACTAATGGATTTTGTTATTGAATTCTATTTATTGCCCTTTTTACTTACTCTTTTTAAGTCGAGCTGATTGGATGGGTTAGCTGTAAAATGCAGAATATCACGCGATACGAATCGAAGCACCTCGTCATAATAGAGCACAGTTACCGGTGCCTGGGTCATCATCAAACTGTCGAGCCTCCTGTATATACGGCTTCGTTTGCTCATATCGCTAAGGCGGGAGGCCGCCAATAATTCGTTATCGAAACCTGCTTGGTCAAAATGAGTATAGTTTGGTCCGGCTGGGCTTTTGTTTGGGCTATAAAAAAGTGATAGATAATTTTCGGCATCAGGATAATCGGCAACCCAGCTTGCCCTAAAAACTTGAAGCTTCCCTTGGGCACGCATCTCGCGGAGGGTTGCCGTTGGCAATACTTCCATCCTTACATCAAGCCCTAGTTGGATGAGTTGTGATTGAATAAATTTTACAAGATCCGCATAATCAAATGTTACTGAGATGGTTATCGAAGTTCCGGCGAGATTATAATCGCGAATCAATTGAAGAGCTTCGTTAGGGCGAAAGGAATAACCGATGCTTTGCGTAGTGTCATAGCCTGGAAGACCTTTCGGAATCATACCGCCATAAGCCGGTGTACCGATACTGTTTCGCAAATACTTCAACATCTTACCACGGTCAATTCCGAAGCTAACTGCCTTACGTAAAGCAAGATAGCGTTCTTGGCTCAGGGAAGGAAAAGCCCCCTCACCGATGAAAAAACCAAGGTATTCGGTATTGAAAAAGGGTTGTCGTATCAGTTTGATTTTGTTTTCATACTTATTCTTCAAGCTTCCCGAGCGGCTAAGTAGTTCGTCTTTATAGCGCGCATCAATTCCCGACATGAAATCGAGATTGCCTTTGGCAAACTCCATGAACGCTGTTTGTTTATCCGTTAGAAAACTCACCGAAACAGCTTCGAGCAATGGGAGCTGTTGGCCATTTTCCCTTTCAAAATAGAAGGGATTACGCCTCAACACCAACCTGACCCCCTCTTCCCAAAACTGAAATCGGAAAGGACCCGTTCCGATGGGTGTCCGTCGGAAATTGTTTCCTTCGCTTTGAACCACTTCTTTTGGCAAAGCCGATGCATACGCCATTGCGAGCAAGCCAGTAAAGGCTGGAAATGGCTGATCTAGTCGGACGATCAACACACTGTCGTTGAGAGCTTTCACCAATAGACTGTCGCCCTGGCGTGCAACGTGGTTAAAAATCCATCTTCCGGGCGATGCTAAGGCGGGGTCAACAAGACGGTTGAAACTGTACACAAAATCATGTGCCACCAAGCGCCGTCTTTTGCCGTCAAAAACAGGATGGTCATGAAAATAGACATCTCTTCGCAGAAAAAAAGTGTAATCGAGTCCATCCTCCGAGATTTTCCAATCTTTTGCAAGTGAAGGTTTGATTTGCATCATGCTATCAAACTCCAACAAGCTATTGTACAACTGGTTGCATGCCCAGATATGGGGCAAATCTTTGGCAAATGCCGGATCGAGGGTAAGGATGCCTGCTGCCTCGTTGTAGCGGAACACATCGGGATATGTCGAAGGTTTGCTGCATGCTAATGCCACAAACAAGACAACAAATACTTTCAAAATTTTTATTCCCATCAGAATTTTCGTCAGCAATCACAAAATAAAGCATTATCCCGAAGCAGAACAACCTGGATATTACGAAACTTCTGTTCGGTTCTCTCTATTTTGCAGGTTCAAAAGCATGCTGAATAACTTCGATCATATTTGATACGAAGACAAACTCCACTCCTTTGATATACGCCTCTGGGATTTCGTTGAATTCTTTTCGGTTCTCGTTCGAGAGGATAATTTTGGATATTTTTCCTCTTTTGGCGGCCAGTATTTTCTCCTTAATCCCGCCTACGGGCAGCACTTTTCCTCTGAGGGTTATCTCGCCCGTCATCGCTAGTGCCGGCAGGACTTTTCGCTGCGTGAAAGCCGATGCTAATGCAGTGAACATGGTGATACCAGCCGAAGGACCGTCTTTGGGGGTAGCACCTTCAGGGACATGGATATGGACGTTCCATTTTTCAAACTCGTCGGGTTCAAGGTCTAAATCCCCTGCATGTGCTTTCAGATAGTCGAAAGCGATAGAAGCCGATTCTTTCATCACATCACCAAGGTTTCCGGTGAGTTTGAGCTCGCCCTTTCCTTTACTCAGGCTCACTTCCACCTGCAACATCACACCACCTTCGGGTGTCCATGCCAGGCCGGTGACCACACCCGGAACCTCGTGAACAATTTCGCTCTCGCGCCAACCCCAACCAACACCCAACACTTTTTCCACTTCAGCAGCACTGAGTTTTTTGTCGTAAAACTCCTTCATTACCAGCGATTTTGCTTTGCTACGAATTAGTTTTGCTATGTTTCGTTCAAGCGTTCTCACACCAGCCTCACGCGTATATTCTTCGATGATTTTCAACAGAATAGCTTTTGGAAAACTCAGGTCATGGTTCTTAAAACCATGCTCGGCCAACTGTTTAGGTATGAGGTATTTTTTGGCAATCTGCAATTTCTCTTCAATAAGATATCCACTTAGCTCTATCACCTCCATTCGGTCGCGCAAAGCCGGATGGATAGTTCCTAAGCTATTGGCGGTGGCAATGAACATGATTTTCGATAGGTCGTAGTCAACATCGAGATAATTGTCGTGGAACTTATTATTCTGTTCCGGGTCGAGGATCTCGAGCAGCGCGGCCTGTGGATCACCGTTAATATTGGAGCCGGTTACTTTGTCAATTTCGTCTAAAACAAAAACAGGATTTGACGACTGCACTTTTTTCAGATTTTGGAGTACTCGTCCGGGCATTGCACCAATATAAGTCTTGCGGTGTCCGCGTAGTTCAGCTTCGTCACGCAATCCTCCCAACGACATACGGGCGTATTTCCTGCCCAATGCTCTGGCGATAGATTTCCCAAGCGAGGTTTTCCCAACGCCTGGGGGGCCAACAAGGCAAAGGATTGGCGATTTCATATCACGCCGAAGCTGGTACACAGCAAGATGCTCCAGAATTCGTTCTTTCACCTTTTCCAAGCCGTAATGATCCTGATCGAGCACGGTCTGAGCATAGTTGAGATTATGCTTATCTTGGGTGAACTCGTTCCAAGGCAGCTCCACAATAAATTCAAGGTAATTGAACTGAATCCCATATTCCGCAGCCTGTGGATGCATCCGTTGCAGCTTCGCCACCTCTTTGTCAAAGATTGTTTTCACTTCTTTGTCCCACTTTTTCAGTGATGCCTTTATCAGCAACTCCTTGATTTCAGTTTCGTTAGGTGGCCCACCAAGCTCTTCTTGAATGGTTTTCAACTGCTGGTTCAAGAAATAATCTCGCTGCTGTTTATCCAAATCTATCTTCACTTTGCTCTGAATCTGGTTTTTCAGGTCGAGCATCTGAAGCTCTTTTGTCAACAGTCCCAACACTTTCGAGGCGCGTTCGCGCAGATCGGAAATCTCGAGTAACTGCTGCTTCTCGTGCGTGGTGATATTAAGGTTACTCGACACAAAGTTGACCAAAAAAGCCGGGCTTTCGATGTTGTTGATGGCGATAGTTGCCTCACTTGGAATATTGGGCGATTTTTCGATAATCTGCACCGCAAGATCTTTCACCGACTGAATAAGAGCTTGAAAAACAGTATCAGAAGGGTTTGGGTCGTTGGTGTCGAAGGGACCCACTTTTGCTTTGAAATAGGGTTCTTCGCGGGTAATTTCGAGCAGTCTGAATCTTTTTTTTCCTTGGATGATGACAGTGGTGTTGCCGTCGGGCATCTGCACGGTTTTCAGTATCTGAGCCACCGTACCGATATGGTGCAGATCGCTGGATACTGGGTCTTCAATAGACGCATCCACCTGTGCCACAACGCCAATTACCTTTTCTTTCTTGTAAGCATCTTTGATGAGTTTAATGGATTTGTCTCTACCAACGGTAATTGGAAATACCACGCCCGGAAAAAGTACAGCGTTGCGCAATGGCAAAATGGCAAGATCATCGGGCAAAACCTCGGCATTCATAACCTGCTCATCCTCCGATGAAAGTAAGGGGATAAACTCGGCTTCGGAATCTAGAAAATCGGTCATGCGAAGCATCTCAAAAGTATCGTAATGTTTAACCATAGTCTATAATAAAATCCAAGCAGATGACAAATTGGCATACTCTCCGATGCCAACGTTTCCATGAAAGGTCAAAACTAAAGAGAATCTAACCCTTGTCAGGAGGTTGATTAAAGGTTCAAATGTCGTGCCGAACCTGCTCAGGCTCTTCTATTTTTATAGGTAAGTCCGAAAACTTCTGTCAGAATGTCCTTTTCTGTTTTATCAAACTTTTTGTTACGGCGTGAGAAAACAGCATCATTGGTCTTGAAGGCCTTTTTGAGGTCATAATCCTGAATTCCCATTGTTCCTCCCCAGGAAAACGAGGGAATGAAATTGCGTTGATAGCCGGCACCAAAGACATTGGCGCTTACACCTACTACTGTGCCGGTATTGAACATGGTATTGATGCCGCATTTTGAGAAATCGCCCATAATTGTGCCACAAAACTGCAGCCCGGTTTGCACAAAACAATCTTCGGCATACGACCACAGTTTCACTTCTTCATAAGTATTCATCAGATTGGAAGTGTTGCTATCGGCGCCGATATTGCACCACTCGCCGATGACAGAATGGCCCAGAAAGCCATCATGGGCTTTGTTGGAATATCCAAAAATTACCGACTGATTGATTTCGCCGCCCACTTTTGAATATGGCCCGATTGTAGTAGGCCCATAGATTTTGGCGCCCATCTTCACTACTGCTTCCTCACACAATGCGAAGGGCCCTCTGATTTTGGCACCTTCCATCACCTCGCTGCTTTTTCCGATATAGATTGGTCCGGTGGCAGCATTAAGCGTAGCGAAATTAACAACTGCTCCTTCTTCGATAAAAATATTTTCAGGATGGAGATAGTTATTGGTTTTCGGTAGTGGCTGCGACTTGGTTCCTTCGGTGAGCAGGGCAAAGTCATCGCGGATGGCCTGATCATTTTTCGAAAAAATATCCCAAGTATTGGTTACTCTCAAAAAATCTATGTTGGTTTCGATGATTTCCATCTCATCACTGCCATCACCAATATTATCCAATGAATTGGCATTCAGGCACATTGCCAAAATAGCATCATCTTTCACAAGTGCCTGTCCCTCCTTTAAATCGTTGATAGCTTCAACGAGTGCCTGATTTGGGCAGATTGAACCATCAATAAGCATATTGACATCAGATTTAATCAATGGAAATTTAATTCCAAGATAATTTTCTGTAAGGCTGGATGTAGTAACTTTGAGATACCTCTCCCATTTTTCGCGTATGGTGAGAATACCAAAACGAATATCGGCCACCGGTCGGGTAAAGGTTAAAGGCAACAAGTATTTGCGGGATGCGCTATCAAAGAGGATATAATTCATATTATCAGCGAGTTAATCAAGTGATGATGTTATTTTTTCTCCGATACAAAAATATCATTTTTTTGCCAATATCCCAATTTATTGGCTTTATAAAGGAGAAAATTATCCTTTTTACAAAAAGGGTAACACGGATTGACAAAAAAGCCTTTATCAGTGATGACAAAGGCTTTTCCATTGAGTGTAAGGAAATGTTTATTTTCCTTTGACTTCGTAATGCTTTTTGTAGCGGTTTTTGAACTTGTCAACACGTCCGGCGCTGTCAACCAGCTTCATCTTTCCGGTATAGAAAGGATGTGAGGTGTGCGAGATTTCAAGTTTAATAACCGGATACTCGTTGCCATCTTCCCATACGATGGTTTCTTTGGTGCGGGCTGTTGACCGCGACAAAAAACTATAGTCGTTGGACATATCTTTGAATACAACGAGTCGGTAATCTTTAGGGTGAATGTCTTTTTTCATCGCTTCCTTCGGCTTTTATATTTTTTAGGGCTGCAAAATTACTCTTTTCCACATTATTAACCAAATCTTTTTCGATTTTATTTTTTCTTTGGTGCAAACTCATCCGACTTTCAGCTTTGCAAGTCGAAAAACAACGCCAAGAAGACACCCGGTTTCACCTATCCCTTTGTTTCGGCTTTGTCTCAGAATTTGATCAGATAATCAATGAGATTGTCATCGCGTTCGAGGCCGAGTTTTTTGCGCAGGCGATAGCGTCCTATTTCGACACCCCTGACCGAGATGTTCATCAGTGGCGCAATTTCTTTGGTGCTGAGGTTCATTTTCAGATAGGCACATAGTCGCAGCTCACGCGGCGAGAGATCGGGATGGCTATCTTTGAGGCGGGCTATAAAATTCTGATGAACATCATCGAAATATTCATTAAAAACCTCTTGAAACTTCTCACTTTTCAATTCTTTGTTGATTTTATTGACGATACCTTCAATTTGGTTTCGTTTTGTCTGACTCAGGTTATTGTCAAGCAAATCAATAAGTTGCGATTTGATAGAGTTAAGTATTTTGTTTTTGTGAATTAGGTGTAGGGTGTTGTTGGCCAATTCTTTAGTTTTATGGCTCACCTGACTTTGCAGGCTTTCGTTGCGCAGGTGGACAATTTCCTTTTCGGCAATGAGTGCTTGTTCGCGAAAGCCCTGTTCTTGTTCCAGCAGTACTTTTGTATGTTTTTCTGTTTCTAACAATCTGGTTTTCACTACTCTTTGCTGAATGAACCAGACATTTCCAATCGCAACGCCAATCAAGAGCAGGATATAGACAAAATAGGCAAATGCAGTACGGTAAAAAGGAGGACGTATTTTGAAAGCAAAGGCAGCATATTTTTCGCCCGAGTTGCCAACTCCTTTTGAACGCAGCTCGAAGAGGTAATTGCCTTCGGGAAGATTGTTGTATTCTTTATAAGTCAGTGAACTCCAGGAAGTCCACACATTCTCGGCTCCTTTGAGTCTGTATGTAAAAAGGTAACTCCCCGTACCTTCAAATTCAGGATTAGCAAATTCAATCCGTAAGCTGTTCATCTGGTAGGGTAAGACCCATTTTTTATCATTCGTTATATTCAGCAGGTTGTAGCCAATGTTGTGTTTATTGTTTGAGTAGAAATCCACCTCCCTGAAGACCAATGGCATTCCGTTGGAATAATCCTTTTGGTAGGCCGGGTCGTAATGCACAAGTCCATTTTTTGAGCCGATAAACACATTATGGTTATCGTTAACATTGACATTTTCGAATGAGCGAATCAGGTTTTGGTTTATTCGTAAAAAAGGTGAAGTTACGTTGCTAAAAGTTCCATCTTCTATTCGTCTGAGCAGCCCCAATTTGCCTGAAGCAAAATACCAGATATTTCCAAATTCATCAGTAATAGCCTGATCAACAATCACATCAGTTCCAAAGAGCGTGCTATTTTTTTCGTCATCAATAAAGCTATTGCTCGCCGAGTCAAACTGTTTAAGTCCTTCCTTTGTTGCAAAGACGGTTTTTCCTCGCAGGCGAAAAACATTGTAAGGCAGTTCGGCAGGCAATCCGTTTTCGCCATGATAAAGTCGCGACTCCAGCACCTCATCGCACATTAAATTTAATTTCAGATGGTAGATTCCACGATAGCCGTGAGCCATCCAGATTTCATAATGGTCGGGATCGAAAACAAAGTTTTTGCACGACTCTTCAAAACCTCTGATATGGTGGCTAAAAATCCATTGATTGTTTTTGAACACAGCTATTGCCAGTCCGTTGTAGGTTCCGCAAATGAGTGTATCTGATTCGGGAGTAAGGGTTTCGAAGTTCCAGTAACCTCTTTCGGCACTCACTTTTCTTGCTTGATTTCCGCTTACCTGAAAAAGTCCGAAGTTGTGACCACATAGCAAGGTGTTGTGGACGACCTGAAGACTCCACACCTGCCCCTCGGTTCCCTCAACGATGCCGAAAGATTTGTTGCCTGTAATGCCGTTGTTCAACTCTTCTAATGGCTTGAAAAACAATCCCTGATTAGTGCCCACATAAAGTTTATTGTCGAAAACAGCCGAGGCATAAGCACTTTCGATATGGTGCGTATGATTAAAAACGGAAAGCGGCGAGTTAATTTCGATAAAATCAATACCGTTATCGAGGCCGAGCCAGAGATTTCCGGCAACATCCTCGAACATACTGAGCACTGTATTGTTTTGCAAGCCTTTGAAGCGATTCAGGTACTGCACGATATTTCCATATTCATCGGAAATGATAAGTCCGTCCTGGATAGAACCAAACGCAAGATTTCCGCCTGAAAGGCGTAATGCCGAGAACACGCTGTTTCTAATGAGCCATTTGCTTACCTCTGTGTCCCAACTTTTTAACCTGCCATTTTCGAGAACAAAAAGTCCTTTATCAATAAAAGCGAGCAAATATTTCTCCTTCGACAGTGCGATTACTCCACGCAGTTCGCTCAACGACAGCAAGGGGTGGTTCACTAACAGGCGCGGATTCCCGTTGGAATAGGCCATCAAACTGTTGGGGTGGTCAACATAGGCAAAATCGTTTCCAAAGGCATACGAATGTCCAAAACTGTGGGCCGGCTCCACAGCCCTAAGCCTGCCCGAATCGAACAGAAACATAGCTTTAAAAGACTGAAACACAATTGTTTTGCCAATCTGATATATCCTCCACACTTCATCAAAGCTGCGATATTGTTGCGGAACGAGCGACAGAAGCGAATGATAGGTTAATTTTCCGCTGCCATCGGCGGCAAAAAAGCCTAACTCTTCGTAAGCGCCCACGTATAGGGTATCGTTGACCGATTTGACCGAACGTACAATTGATCTATTGGGAATGGGATAGGTTTTCCAATGCTGGCCATCGTATTCAAGAAGGCCATCGTTATTGGCAAAATAGACGAAACCTCGGCTGTTTTGCGTGATTTCCCAATTTTGCGTTGAGGCTTGATAAGTGCTTTGCGTGAAATTACGAATCAATGGCAAGCCACTGCTTTTCACCTGTCCATAGGACTTTGACTGAAACAGCCCTGAAAAAGCGACCAAAAGCAATAGACGAATAAGAGGTAAACGATGATATGACGACATCATAGGTTTTTTGCCCGCACACGTTTTCGTGCGATTTGCGTTCAAAATTACACAATCTTTTGTATGAAAGTTCCGAAATATGCCTACCCTTTGTAGTGGAAGTGCTGGTATTTGTTTCGTCGGTGATTAAAAAACCTCATCTTCGGATATAATAGCTAAAAATAACAGGCTCGTTCTGTGGTTGTTGCTCCAAGAAATCCGGGATAGTGCCTTTTCTGAAAATTAGCACAGCCTCTTCTGTTTCGAGAAAATCGGTTTGATGGCAATAATTTTTTGCCATTGCTTGAACAGAGGTATGCAACACACTGTCATTGAGCATCGTAACCCTGACTTCGAAGGTAAATCCTTCGAGATCGGAGGGAGAGGCAATGGCATGGAGCAGGCTGCCATTGAGGCGCAATGCGGTCGGAACCTGTTCAGGCCAGGCAGGTTGAAGCACCTTAAGTTGCATGAGACCCGACTTACGCATGAGATTCAACAACAAACTGTCGGCAATTTCGCCATCAGTGGTAAGTTGAATACATGTTGATGACAGATTGTGAGCCAGTTGCAGATAGCTGAGGTGGCCGGTTTGCAAAATAAAAACCGGAAAACCGTCCAATATTGTTTCGGAAGCCTTGCCCGGCAGAAGTCCGCAGCGCTGCAGAGGAAACCCATTGAAACGGAGAAGATGGCCTTTTTGCAATGACACCACAGCCTCGAAATCTTCTTTACCAGCCTCGGCCTTCAATATTTTACCGCCCATTTTCAGCATATTGATTCTTAAGAGACTATCGAATTGTGAGAAAGACACATATACCTGATTCACTGCTTGTTCCGAGGCGAACAGCAGAAGCAGCGTACCTAAAAGAA
>JBDHYV010000045.1:0-12990 GCA_039811545.1 Bacteroidales bacterium
AAAGATAAACAAGCTTTTATCCCTTTTAACTGGGGGTGGAAAAATGCAGTCAATCCGGCAAAAGGGACAATCAACGAAAACAATTTTCTTGTCAAGCGCTGTGAAGCGAACAAACGATAGACGTTTGACTCCTTTCTGCAAAAAAATCTTAAAAAATTTGCTTTATGAACATATGTTCATTATTTTTGCACCGAACGTTTGCTCATTTTGTATGTCGCCCAGTTTCAAACGACCCCGTAAAATACTTAGTCCGCCAATCATCAAGGGCTTTAAACCCTTTGGAGGTGAGGCAGATAAACACAATTCAGAGCCAATACTTCTCCTCTTTGAGGAATATGAAGCGCTCCGGCTTTGTGATTACGACATGCTTACCCATCATCAGGCCGGGGCTGCAATGGGTGTTTCGAGGCCCACCTTTACAAGGATTTACGCATCGGTTCGTCAGAAGCTGGCTCAGGCTTTTGCCGAGTGCAGGCAAATCATTATCGAAGGCGGAAAAGTTTATTTCGACAGTGAATGGTATCACTGTAATCAATGCGGATGTTATTTCAATCACCCTGAACCACATACCAAAGCCGGACAATGTCCGCTTTGCGGAAGCCACGAAATTGCTTTTTCTGAATCTGAAAATGGTTTAGCAGAGGAAAGCACGGAGGTGGACGATTTCTGCTTCTGCCCTACCTGCGGACGAAAGGCAAAGCATCACTATGGCTCGCCAGGCAATCAAATGATTTGCCCGGATTGTAACACACAAATGAGGCGCAACAGAATGCGTGGATGTAAAAACAGATAAACCAGAACGATGAAAGTAGCTATTACCTCAACTGGCAACTCGCCCGACTCAATGCTTGATCCAAGATTTGGCAGGTGTTCATGGTTTGTGATTTACGACACTATAACCGGCTCCATCGAGTTTCTCCCAAACCCATTCCGGAACGAAGAGGAAAATGTGGCAGAAAAGTCAATCAACCTCGTTAATTGTCGCAAAGTTGAGAAAATCATCTCGGGCGAATATGGCGAAAAAAACAAGTTACAACTCGACAGTCTCAACATCCAGCTCATCGTTTTGCCTAACTGCCAAATCAGTATTCAGGAAATCATCAACTTGTTAAATCATTGAATCAACGAAAATTATTGTCTAACAAAAATTCTTTTTAAAATGGAAAATGTAAATCAGGAGTTCACTCCAATGCCGCGTATCGGCGACAAAGCACCGGAATTCAAGGCAGTTACCACTCAGGGCGAAATCAATTTCCCCTCCGATTATCAGGGAAGCTGGGTTATCCTCTTCAGTCACCCTGCCGACTTCACACCGGTTTGCACATCGGAATTCATGACCTTCGCCAATATGGAGAAGAAATTCAACGAAGCCAACTGTAAACTCGTAGGCCTTTCGGTTGACGGACTATACAGCCACATTGCATGGCTCAGAACCATTAAGGAGAAGATTGAATACAAAGGAATGAAGAACATCGAGGTAACCTTCCCGCTTATCGAGGATATTACCATGAATGTTGCCAAAAAGTATGGCATGATGATGCCGGGCGAAAGCAGCACCAAGGCTGTTCGTGCAGTGTTCTTTATTGACCCAAAAGGAATTATCCGCGCCATTATTTACTATCCGCTCAGTCTTGGCAGGAACTTCGATGAACTGCACCGCGCACTGATTGCCATGCAGGCAGCCGATGCCTTCAACATTGCCACTCCCGCCGACTGGCGCCCGGGCGACGATGTCATCGTTCCTACTGCCGGCTCATGCGGAGTGGCCAAAGAGCGTATGGAAAATCAGAAGGACATCAAGTGCTACGACTGGTTCTTCTGCACAAAGTCAATCAGCAAGGAAGATGTTGAAAAAGCAATACTGAAAAAATAAGTTTTACTTCCCGTATGGAATGACAATCCCAACATTCCATACGGGATTTTTACTCCAATTACTATCCGATTATGAAGAAAAGAATCGCAATTCCCATGGCAGGCGATATCCTGTCGGCACATTTCAGCCATTGTCAGGCATTTGCCTTTGTAGATGTTGAAAACAATGCCATTACAAAAATAACCATGATGGATCCTCCTGAGCACCAGCCCGGTACTTTCCCGAAATGGGTAGCCGCCAATGGCGCAACGGATGTAATAGCCGGCGGAATGGGCCCAAAAGCCGTAGATCTCTTCAATGAGGCGGGCATCAATGTGTTTGTAGGAGCCCTGGAAGATACCCCAAAAAATCTGGTCAACGATTTCATTGCCAGAAAGCTGAAGCTCAACGCCAACTATTGCGACCACGATTCACACGACCATCACCACGGACACCACCACTGAAGCAGGCATATGAACAATATAAGAGCGGCCTTCTGAAACAATTCTGAAACCGGTAAATATTTCAGAGAATCTGAAATCAGCAACATCAGGCAAAATGAAGACTCCCGGATACATCCAACTATATACCGGAAACGGAAAAGGGAAAACCACCGCAGCACTGGGTCTGGCCCTCAGGGCAGCCGGTGCCGGAAAAAAGGTTCTTATTGCCCAGTTTGTAAAGGGGATGCACTACTCGGAATTAGATGCCCTGAAAAGATTCCCAAAAATCGAAATCAGGCAGTACGGCCTCGGCTGCTTCATTGTAAATTAGCCCACGGAGGATGATATCAAGGCTGCAGTCAGAGGTCTGGAGGAAGTAACGGAGATCATCACCGGAAACCATGCTGATATAGTGATTTTGGATGAGGTGTGTATCGCCTTGTATTACAACCTTTTCCCCCTTGAAAGAGTTGTCAGCCTTATTCAAGGGAAGCCCAAAGAGATGGAAGTCATCCTTACCGGCCGGTATGCGCCTGACGTATTGATTGAACTTGCCGATCTCGTTACCGAGATGAAGGAGTTAAAACATTATTACACCCGTGGCATTGAAGCACGGAAAGGAATTGAATTTTAAACAGATAAGGATTTAACAATTAGAGGCTGTGTTTTTGCGACAGCCTCTCTTTTTTAACGGCTTTGGCATTCAACGGTCATAAACCTTATTCCGCTATATAATTACGTTGATTGCCAAAGCAGATTTTTTCCATCTCTTAAGAATTTTTACCTCACTATGGTCATTTCGTCAACCAAGTGGCGGGCGCCTGCAAATTTATCCATGATAAACAGCACATACCGGATATCAACGGTGATATTGCGGCTCATTTGCGGGTCGTACATCAGGTCGCTCATTGTTCCTTCCCAGCATCGGTCGAAGTTCAGGCCTACCATCTGTCCATCCGCGTTAAGCACCGGGCTCCCGGAGTTCCCGCCCGTGGTATGGTTGGAGGCGGCAAAAGCTACCCTCAGCTCGCCGGAAGCATCGGCATACTCGCCAAAATCATGCTGTTGATAAAGCTCTTTCAGCTTCGGCTCAACCACATAGTCGTAAACCAAAGGGTCTTCCTTCTCCATAATTCCTTTCAATGAGGTATAATATTCATAATAAACGGCATCAGCAGGGCTGAATCCTTCCACGTTTCCGTAAGCCACCCGAAGCGTGAAATTGGCATCGGGATAGAATCTTTTTTCGGGATTCATCTCCATCTGGGCCTGCATATACAGGCGTTGAAGGCTGTCGTTGGATGCTGTGAGCGCCTGCATAGGTTTACGAACCTGTGTTTCATAGAAGTTTGCCAGACTTACATAATATTGATAAGCCGGGTCTTTGGTCAACGATTTGATCTTTTTTGGATTTACTTCTTCAAGCAAGGATTTGATTTTTTCCGGTGAAAGAAAAACGCTTTTTCCGAAAAGATAATCGCTCCATTTTTTTACATCGCCTTTGTATTTCTGTTGAACTTCATTTACAAAATCGGGTCTGAAATTTTCAGGCTGTTGATCAAGATAAATCAGCATCAACGCATTGGCCACCTCATAATCAATAGGTTGATGGTAATCTTTGAAGAATGCCGCCGTAGCAGGCTGAAGTTTTTCGGCAAGCTCCTTTATCTTTTTAGTATCCTGCGAGGCTTTGTTTACTTCGTCCACCAAGGGCCGAAACTGCGAAGCAAAACGGATCAGTTCTATGCCCAGGCCACATTCGGTGATAAAATCTGCTGCAAGGGTATATTTCTCAATCTCTTTATAGTTCATTTTAAAGGCATTCGGCAGAGCCTCATATTTTTCACGGGTTTCGGCATTCGATTCAGCCCATTTTTCAAATTGTGCTTCGAAAGCTTGTTTGCGTCCGATGCCATCGAGGCGGCGAATACCTTTGCTTTCGCCGATCATTTTTTTCCAACCATTGGCCACTCCGGCATCTTTGTCAGCATATTGAATGCGAACGCGTGAATCGTTGGCTGAATATTTTTTAAAAATGGCCAAACGGGTTTCTCTGAGTTTAATTTTTTGAGGGTTCGACACCTCTGCAATTAACCTTATGGCATCAGAAGGCAGGTATTCATTTGTTCGTGCCGGATATCCAAAAACAAAGGTGAAATCGCCTTCAGTAACACCTTTGAGTGAAACCGGCAGGTGATATGCAGGTTTATAGGGTACGTTATCCGGGTGATATTCAGCCGGTTTCCCATCTTTTCCAACATAGATTCTAAAGACCGAAAAATCACCCGTATGGCGCGGCCACATCCAGTTGTCGGTATCGCCGCCAAATTTTCCGATATTCGAAGGAGGTGCACCCACAAGACGGATATCTTTGAAAATCTGGTTGAAAAGCATAAAATATTGGTTTCCATGATAGAATGCCCTGACGCTCACATCAAGGTCTGTTTCTTTTTTTGCCAGGTCAACCAATATTTTGATGTTTTCGGCAATCTTGGCTGCACGTTGGGCTTCGGTCAATTGTGTGTCGAGGCCGCCAAGTACCGCCTGAGTAACATCTTCCATCTTCACCAACATAGTCACCGTGAGGCCCGGATTGGGCAGTTCTTCAGTGCGGTTCATCGCCCAAAAACCATTTGTGAGATAGTCGTGTTCGATGCTGCTGTGCTTTTGTATCTGTCCGAAGCCACAATGATGGTTGGTGAGTAACAATCCCTGATCAGACACAATTTCGCCAGTGCAGCCGCGACCAAACAACACGATGGCATCTTTTAGGCTGCTGTGATTCAGTGAATAGATATCATCTGCGGTGATGCGCATACCCATTGCCTGCATCTCTTTTTCATTCAATTGTTTAAGCAACATGGGAATCCACATCCCTTCGCCGGCAAACAGCCGTCCGAACAAACCCAGCCCAATGAGGGCCATGAGGATCAATCGTTTCATAGCATAAAATTTGGAGGTAAATATAAGTATTTGGCCAACACGCGCCACATATCAACCGGATTGAGGATTATTCGGGTCGGCCAATGGCATCAATCCCCGTTTCGACGGCGCTTTCCCAGTCAATCATCGCATTGATGAGTTTAAAACTCGTGAATTCCCGCAAATCGGCCGGAACAATTTTCCGACTGTGGATCACCCCCTGATGAAGCAAAAAACTACGTTGTACTCCCCGAAGCAATGGATTTTCAGGGGTTAACCAGCTTTTACCATCGAAAAAAACAATGTTACAGAAATGAGTATCCGTCACCAGCCCATCATTTACAATCAGCACATCGTCTTTATCTTCGCGCCGGTTAAACAGTTCTTGCAGCGGGCTCCGGTCGTTGTATTTATACCGGTAATCGAGCCCGGAGGTGAAAACCATTTTTAAGGAAGTTATTTTTTTCGGTTCGTAGGCCTGAAACATCGGAATATCTGGAAATTCACCGTACGACAGACGGCATTTGAAAAGCCCTGCGTCAGCAGGCGAAAATTGCCGAAGCCATTCCTCGTTAACCGTCAGCCGTTCGTGCCCATAAAAATGTTTGAGGGTTTCTCTCATACGCTTAAAATGGGCATTTAAATGAAAGAACCGTCCGTTATTGAATTTGATGCTCTCAAAAAAAGGGAACTCGTTCAGGCTTGTCATGATTTTTGTCCTTCTGCGGTTGATTAACGAAATGGCAGTGCCACTTTAGCAAGGAGTTCGTTGTATTCGCGCTGCACGGTGCTATTGACGGTGATGCCTCCACCGGCTTTAAACACTAACCCGTTGTGTTGCTTTTCGATGAAACGAATCATCACGCCACTTTCGAGTTTTTGACCGTCGAAGCGTCCGAAAATGCCGGTGTAATAGCCTCTGCGGTAGCCCTCCCACCGTTGGATGATTCCTACTGATGCTGCCTTTGGTGTGCCGGCGATGGAGCCGGCAGGCAACAGGGCTGCAATGGCTGATCCAAGCCGTCCGACATAGCCTGCGCGGAGGGTTCCGCTGATGTGGGAGCTGGTCTGGAGCAGGCTTCCCCTCAGGGTTTCGATGGTCTCGACATACCTAAACCTTTCTGTTCTGACATTTTTTGCCACTTTTCTCAGGTCGTGGCTGAGCAGTTCGACGCTCGAATGGTGTTCGGCAAGCTCTTTGGAATCGTTCAAAAGACGTGTTGTGGCATCGGGGAGCGTAGCATCGAGGGTTCCTTTCATGGGGTAAGTGTGAATTTTACCCGCTTCGATACGCACAAAAGGTTCGGGCGAAAAAACCACAAAACGTTCGTCGAACCAGAGTTTAAAGCGTGCCTTACTGCGCAAAAAAATCTCGTACAGGCTCAGGTTTGTATGAACCTCAACCGGCTGGGTGAGATTGATCAGGCACGATTCGCCCTTTTTTAAATGCGCCATCACCCCGTCGAAACGGATTTGATAGTCGTCAAAGGCTGGCGGACGACATTCAAACACAACCTGCTCTTTCGAGGGGAAAACCATTGGAGGCAGATTGCCTTTGCCTTCTATTTCGTACAAAATCTGCTTCGGATCAAGCTCATCAAGGGGGACAACGAGAGGCTGTTCCATCTCATAATCAATCAAAAACAGGAATGGACGACCTTCACGGCCCATCGCATTCATCTGCCGGACACATTGTCTTGTTTCTTTGTTCATCCGGCAAAAATAGATTTTCCGGCTTTTATGTGCCGAATCCGATTACAATTTTTGAATTACTTTTGTTTCCCTTAATCAAAAAACCCATGCAAAAATATTTACTGTTTGTGGGTTTGCTGCTTACACAGGTTGGTTTAAAAGCTTCCGATACCCTCACAGTGATGCAGTACAACCTCTTGTATTATGGCGAGATTACCTCGTTTTGCAACAATAACAACAATAGTTTAGCCATGAAAGACCCGCACCTGCGGACGGTGCTGGATTTTGTGAAACCCGATATTTTTACCGTAAACGAGATGTCGGCCAATGAAGTCATACATCAGCATTTGTTAGACAACAATCTGAATATCAACTTTGTGGATTATTACCGACGGGCAGCCTCACGCAATACAGCCGGTTCCAGCATTGTGAATATGCTGTATTACGATTCGCGGAAACTCCAGCTCAAGAAACAATATACAGCCCAAAACTATGTGCGCGATGTGGATGTTTACGAGCTCTATTACAAATCGAACGATCTGGCCTATGGCGATACGGCTTTTATTGTTTGCGTAGTGGCGCACCTCAAGGCAGGAAGCAGTTCGAGCGATGCCAACTCGCGAAAAATCATGGCCGAAAACACACTTCGTTTTTTAGAGCCCCGTTTTGCCAATTCCAATGTGCTGATGATGGGCGACTTCAACCTCTATAACGGCCAGGAAAGTGCCTTTCAGACCCTGCTCAACTACCCCAATCCGGCAGTTCGTTTCCTCGATCCTATCGGTCAAATCGGCAATTGGTCGAACAATTCGTTTTATGCCGGAATTCACACCCAATCCACCAATACCCAAAGCAATTGTAAGTCAGGTGGGGGTCTCGATGACCGCTTCGATTTCATCCTCATTTCCGATGAAGTCCGTTTTGGGACGGCTCAGGTGCGCTACGTTCAGGAATCGTATAAAGCGGTTGGCCAGGATGGACACCGTTTTAACGGAACCGTAAATCAGGCGCCGCAAAACACCTCGGTACCGCAAAATGTGGCCGATGCACTTTATCACTTTTCTGACCATTTACCCGTTACACTCAAGTTGAGCGTTGACAAAGTTCTGGATATCCACGAAAACCAAATCCATCCTTTGCTGGCTTCGGTACAGCCTAATCCGGTAAAAAATATTGCACTTGTGGACTTTTATATGCCATCGGCCGGAAAACTTCATTACCGTTTAATGGATCTTAGTGGGAGGTTGCTCCTTCAGGAAGAATTTCCTTTCGATGGTGGGCATCAGAGCCTGAACCTCGATTTTTCATCATATCCGTCCGGGCTTTATATCCTCAACCTTTCGGATGGCAAGAACCGTTCTGAAAACCTGAAGGTCGTCCGTCAATAACCACAGATGGTTTTCATCGCCATGCCACCAACTCTCCCCGTGTGGCATCGCACATTTGAGGTGGAACGGATTGAATAATGGTTTCGGCCAATCGTTGCAAGAGGTTATATTTCACGTAGTTGCGCGAGTAGCAAAGGCTAACCTGGCGCACAGGTGTTTTATCAGCAAATTTCAAGACCCGCCGGGGATGCTCATTTATCAATTCGGCAGCAGCCAATTCGGGAATGATCGTAAAGCCACCCTCGCGCCGGATAATGCGCATCAGCGTTTCGAGCGATCCCCCTTGGAGTTCAAAAGGGAGCTCCTGCCGTTGTCCGGGCAAAACAGAACATAGATTAATCACCTGATTACGAAAGCAATGCCCATCGCTGAGCAGCCAGATGTCGGGCTGATTCAGGTCGGCCACTTCCACACGATCATGTTGCAAAAAAGGATGATCTACGTGTGCAAAAACCAACAACTCTTCGTAAAACAACGGTTGTTCGATGATGCCGGCCTCGCCATACGGAGTAACGAAAATGCCCGCATCCAACTGATCGGTACGCAGGCGTTCGGCAATATTTTCCGTAATCAGCTCTTCGATAGACAGTGTGACAGCCGGAAAACGCTTTTTGAACAAACCGGCAAAAAGCGGTAAAAGATATGGCCCCAAAGTAGGGATGATACCAATGCGCAATTGCCCGCTCAAATCGCCCTGATACAGCTTGACCAACTCATCGAGGCGTCCGGCTTCGGCAAGCACCCTCCGCGCCTGCTCGATCATCTGACGACCAATATCGGTGGGCACAACCGGCTGTTTGGTGCGGTCGAAAATTCGAATATTGAGAAAATCTTCCAATTTCCTGATTTGCATACTCAAAGTAGGCTGTGTAACAAAACATTTCTCGGCAGCCCGTGCAAAATGGCGGTATGTATCCACAGCAACAATGTATTCCAATTGTACTAAAGTGATCATAAGCTGAATTTTTGATACAAATATAGATATTTTCGATGATATTGTAAATATTATTGATTTGACAAATGTTCCATATCGCCCTACTTTTGCATCATCAAAATCACATTAAATCATAACGAACAAAAAATGAACATTATGGAACAACAAGAAGTTTTCACCATGCCCCGAATAGGCGATATGGCGCCGGATTTCAAGGCAATGACCACACAGGGCATGATTCAGTTTTCGGAATACATCAAAGGTAGTTGGACGATTTTGTTTTCGCATCCTGCCGATTTCACACCGGTTTGCACCACCGAGATGTCGGGTTTTGCGATTCTCGAAGACAAGTTCAAAGCGATGGACACCAAGCTCATTGGTTTGAGCATTGACAGCATCCACTCGCACATTGCCTGGGTTCACAACGTCAAAGAAAAAATGGGCATCCTGATGAAGTTTCCCATTATTGCCGACATTGACATGAAGGTGGCCAAGCTATACGGCATGTTGCAGCCGGGCGAAAGCGAAACGGCTGCTGTGCGCGCTGTTTTCTTCATTGACCCGGCCGGAAAAATCCGCCTTATCATGTATTATCCGCTCAATGTGGGCCGCAATATGGACGAGATTATCCGTTCGTTGCAGGCACTTCAGACAGCCGACAAATACAAGGTGGCATTGCCGCTGAACTGGAAACCCGGCGAAATGGCCATCGTTCCACCACCAAAAACGGTTGACGAGATGGAAGAGCGCATCAAATCAGACTACGAGATGGTGGATTTCTATCTGGCAAAGAAACAAATCTAATCTTCTCGAAAGAGGTCAAGAGGCAGAGCTTTTGGGTTCTGCCTTTTGTTTTTTAGGGGGTTTGTTTTTCAAGGGCTGCGTCTTTCATGCTCCGGCGTTTCGGGAATAAGCTGATTGTGCTTGCCCTCGCGAATAAGTTGTTCGTTGTAGGCACGTCGGTTGCGTTCGAGGCGCCGTTGCAACCGCGCCATATCATTGAACAGGTCGTAAAGTGCCTGTATCGGCCCCTTGATGGTCATGGGCGATGGATCCATATAAAGCAGAATGTCCTTCAGCTCGTTGTTAATATCTGAAAGGTCAACCGGTTTGATGGGTGTCATGTGGACAAAAACATGCTTAAAAGTAGGCCAGTCGTAAAACGATTTCACCACCACTTCAGGCATGAGGATGGTGTCGCGCCGCAGGAGGACTTTCCAAGGCTGGCCCACTTCGTGATCCCATTGTCTGTAATGCCTGATGCTGCGTCCATAGCCCACTGCGCTAAGGTAAAGTGTATCCACCGGTTTCGCCCTGAGCACAAAGCGGCCCTGAGCATCGCTGATGGTTCCGCTGCGCGTCAACCGGCTGATGATGTGCACATTGCGTACCGGCATCAGACTGTCAGCCGAAAGCACCTGACCCTCTATCCACACACGATCGTCTTGTGCAAACAGGCGAAAACCTGCCAAAATGAAAGCAACGAAAAGAAAAATCCTGATCTGCAAGGCATAAGATTTTCAGGCGAAATTAAGGCAGTCTGGCTAATTTTTGGAAATAAGCTGTTTAAAAAATGTTAACCCATTAATCCTCAGCTCATTTGGTCTTTGATGGCAGATGCACTGTTTTTATGTAACTTCGCAGCGAAATTTGAGCAGAATGAAGTATCCCAACCAGGATGATTTTACAAAAAAGCGGCTCACAGGCTCTTATGTCAGCTCGGTGGTGAGCATTTCCTTGGTGTTGTTCACAATGGGTCTTTTTGGCGTTATCATTCTCAATGTGAACAAGTTGTCGGAATTAATCAAAGAAAACATTGGTTTTGAGGTGATAATGAACGAGAACACCCGCGAGGCTGGTATTCTTCAGTTGCAAAAGATACTTGACGCCCATCCGCAGGTGAAATCCACTCATTACATCAGCCGCGAAGAAGCCACCCAACGACTTGCCCAGGATTTGGGTGAGGATTTTATTCAATGGCTCGGCAAAGACGAGAACCCACTGCTACCCTCCATCGAGGTGAAGTTCAGGGCGGCCTGGGCCAACAGCGACAGCCTCGCCAGAATGGAACAACAGCTCATACAAAACCCCGATGTGAAGGAGGTTTACTACCAAAAGTCGCTCATTGACAATATCAACCGCAACATCCGCCGCATCAGCATCATCCTGCTGGTCATCGTCACACTTCTTGTGCTCATCTCGATGGCACTTATCAACAACACCATCCGGCTATCGGTCTATGCCAAAAGGTTTCTTATCCGCAGCATGCAGCTTGTGGGTGCTACCGAATCTTTTATCAAACGTCCGTTTGTGCTCAACGGCATTTTGCAGGGCATCATCGGTGCTTTGTTGGCACTGGTCTTGTTGGGTGTGCTGCTGTTTTTTGCCATGAACGCCATCCCAGAGCTTGTCCAATTGCAGGATTTACGAGTGCTCGGACTGCTCTCGGCACTCATCGTGCTGATGGGGGCAACGCTTACCGGAATTTCCACCCATTTTGCCCTGCACAAATATCTCCGCACCAGCACCGATAAACTGTTTATTTAGTGTTAGGGAGTCAAAACAGCTTTACCTCTATTTCCGATAATTCAAAAAAAAGTGAATTATGAGCAATGATTTCGCTTTTCACATCCGCCGAATGACGCAGGACGAAGTAGGAAGTGTGGCCGTGGAATGGGCAGCACAAGAGGGCTGGAACCCCGGCTTAAACGATGCGGTCAGCTTTTATGCCGCGGATCCGGACGGTTTTCTTGTCGGGCTGCTCAATGATGAGCCTGTCGCGTGCATCTCGGCCGTTTCATATCCGGGTAGTTTTGCCTTTCTTGGCTTTTATATTGTAGCGCCAAACTGCCGCGGAAAATCCTTTGGACTGAGAATCTGGGAGGCGGCAATGACTCGGCTTCAACACTTCAATATTGGTCTTGACGGCGTCGTCGGGCAGCAGAAAAACTACATCAAATCGGGTTTCAGATTGGCTTATAATAATACTCGCTACGAAGGAACGGCAAAGCATACGGATTTGCACCACCCGGAAATTGTCCCTATTCAGGAGTTGCCGTTTGACGAGCTTGTCCAATACGATGCCCGGCACTTTCCGGCCGTGCGTTCTGTTTTCCTTAAGCATTGGTTCAGTCAGCCCGAAAGCACCTCTCTTGCAGTAATCCACAAGGGCAGGATTGCCGGCATTGGCCATCTGCGCAAGTGCAGGTTGGGCTACAAAATAGGACCCCTATTTGCCGATACTCCCGACATGGCCGCGCAACTATCTTATGCTTTAGGAAATTATGCCGCCCCTGGAACAAAGCTATACCTCGACACGCCCGAAATAAACCCCATTGCTGTGAAGCTTGCCGAGAGTTTCGGAATGGAAAAAGTGTTTTCAACGGCACGGATGTACACCAAATACCAGCCCGACATTGACATAAACCAGGTGTATGGAGTAACGAGTTTTGAATTGGGCTAAGGAGAATGAAACAATGGTCAGGTGACCAGATATTGTTTATTTCAAGGAGACTCTAAACACCCACTTTCTTACAGTAACCTTTTTCAATCCTAACTTCTGACGTTTAGTGTGGAAAATCTATGCTTTTTGTTTATTTAAATTGATAATGAGTCGTTTATCACCGCACCAAATGAGACCTGACATATTAAAACTTTAACCTTAACCTCCCTCGTTTGCAGCAAAGGGTAAATAGTTAAGCGTTTGCAACGCACCACTCCCTATTTCACTAAAAACCTGTCATTTAGAGCGATACGAGA
>JBDHYV010000046.1:0-12836 GCA_039811545.1 Bacteroidales bacterium
GATTCAATTAGCCGTGTGATATTGGGCTTTCCAGTGTCGAGGTTGAGCTGTGCCATAAACTCCTCGAGTTTCTTGCGGCCTTCATCTTTAAAGGTTTTCCGGTATTCGCGTATGGCGTCCTGCAGTCGGGTTTTAGCGCGGGCTGTAATCAGGAAGTTGAACCATTCTTCTTTGGGAAATTGCACTTTTGAGGTAATGATTTCTACCTGATCGCCGCTTTTCAATTCGTGGTTTAGCTGCACTAATTTATGGTTCACATTGGCACCGATACATTTACTGCCGAGGTTGGTATGAATGTTAAATGCGAAATCGAGCGCTGTAGAGCCTTTGGGCATCGAAATCATTTCGCCTTTGGGTGTAAAGACAAAGATTTCGTCAGAGAAGAGATTGAGCCGGAAGTTGTCCACAAACTCAAGTGCTGAGGCTTCGTCAGACGAAAGGAGTTCGCGCACCTTATTCAGCCACTCGTCAAGGCCGCTCTCGCTCTCACTCTCGCCTTGAGGCGCGTCTTTGTATTTCCAATACGCTGCATACCCCTTCTCGGCAATGGCATCCATGCGTTCGGAACGTATCTGAAGGCTTATCCATTTCCCCGCTTTGCTCATCACCGTGCAATGAAGCGATTCGTAACCGTTGGCCTTGGGAAGCGAAACCCAGTCGCGCAACAACTGGTTGTTGGGTCTGTATAAACCGGTAACGGCAGCATATACCTGCCAGCAATTAATTTTTTCGGCCTCAAAAGGCGCGTCTATGATAAACCGAACAACAAATGTGTCGTGCTCATCGTTGAATGAGATGTCTTTTTCTTTGGTTTTCGACCAGATCGAATAGATAGAATTCTCTACAACCCGAATGCGATACTTGATCTTCATTTTGTTGAGTGCTTCACGTATTGGGATCAGAAACGATTCGATCATCACATTGCGTTCGGAACGGCTTTCTTTCAGACTTTTCGAGATAGACTCGTAAACAGCAGGTTCAGTGTATTTTAGGGATAAATCTTCTAGTTCGGTCTTTATAGCATAAAGCCCAAGACGATAGGCTAATGGCGCAAAGAGATAGACCGTTTCGGAGGCAATCTTAAGCTGTTTGTGCTGCGGCATCGCGTCTAACGTCCGCATATTGTGTAGCCGGTCGGCTAATTTGATGAGAATTACACGCACATCGTACGACAAAGTGAGCAGCACTTTACGGAAGTTTTCTGCCTGCATACTGGGCACATCCGACCCTTCAACCATGATGTCGAGTTTGGTGAGCCCGTCAATGATGCGCCCAATCTGCTCACCAAACATTGCAGTGATATCGGCTATTTTATATTCGGTATCCTCCACCACATCGTGAAGCAGTGCACAGATGATGGAGGTGCGCCCAAGGCCAATCTCGCCCGCTGCAATGGTGGCCACTTCGATGGGATGGTAAATATATGGTTCGCCGGTTTTACGCCGCATATCCTTGTGGGCTTCAACCGCCAAAGTGAACGCCTTGCGCACCATCCATCGGTCGCTAACATCTTTACGGGTGTGCCACACCTCGACCAGATTGCGATAACGGCGCAAAATCTCCGATCGTTCTTCCGGACTATATGTGTCGAGGGCTGTCATAAATTTTCTTGAACTCCATCGTTGTTGGCTCTACAAAGGTAAACAAAGAGACTTGACAAAATTTAAGTTTCTTAATTTTTGTTTAAACTTCTAACCTCTTGCTTCTAACCAACAGAAACACAGACTATAATCCCGACCGGCTTTTCGGACGAATCACGGGAAGACACAATATGGAGTGTCGTTTGTAGCTTCTTTACATAAAAATGAAACGACTCTTACGCATCCGTCTTAAACACATTTGGAAGTAGCGGGCAGGTTTCGAGGAGTAGATTTGGATTTTCATAAAAAAATGCTGCTTTTTTGTCGTTTTAATCGTCTGGGGCATTAGATTTGACGAGCCTCCTATTTAACCCGATTGTAGTACGCCAATTCAAAGTCAAATTCTGATAAACAGTAGTACTAAAAATAATACTAAAATACTATATAACAGATATATATAAAATGAATTGTAGAAGCAAAATGAATGTAGAATGATTATAAATAAGCAAGTGTAAAGTTGTTGTAGTAGTAATAATTTGAGCTGCTTTTTGTTTTTAAAATACTTTCGCTATGTTATTTTTTTGAAATGGGTACGACTACGCACAAAACACGGAGATTTTCACAACGCAAAATTGTTGTCTTTTTATATATGGTGTTGATTGTGCTGATGTCGGTGCTTATTTTTCGATCGTTAACATAGTGCTCTCAATTTACGATGGAAACCACTGACGAAAGAAACCTGATTGAAGCATGCCTGCGGAATGACCGTCAGGCGCAATTCAGGCTATACGAGTTATTTGCTCCTCGGCTGACCCCTGTTTGCCGGCGCTATGCCCGCAATTCATGGGATGCCGAAGATATTCTGCAGGAGGGTTTCGTCAAAGCTTTTCGATACTTGGCCGATTTCAAAAACTATGGTTCGTTCGAGGGCTGGCTTCGGCGCATTATTATCACCACGGCTTTCAACTTCTATAAAAAGAAAAAAATATCATTTACTGAAAGTGAGCTGTCTTATATGCCTGATGATGTGGTGCCAGAAATGACAGTTACGGCGGGTTTGTTCTACAACGACCTGATGGGTATTGTGAATACATTGCCTAAAGGCTATCACCAAGTTTTCAGGCTCAATGCCATTGAGGGATTCAACCACAAGGAGATTGGCCAGATGCTGGCCATCTCTGTCAATACCTCTAAATCGCAGTTGATGCGCGCCAAAGACCAGCTTCAGCGAAAAATGGAACCTGCTGTCTTAAAACATGAGATTTTACAAACTGCATAATTATTATTAACCAAACACAATCAATTTTATGAAACAAATTTTTACTTTTATTGCTGCAATGTTGCTGGCTCAATTCACTTTTGGGCAAACTTATCTGTTTGAGGATTTTAGCGGAAGCGCTTTCCCACCTGCCGGTTGGACTCGTGACGGTGTTGTAAACCAATGGACTAAGAGTGCTACGGCCAGTGCTGGAGGCACCTCTCCTGAATTGAAGTTTACATACGTTAACCAGAATACGACAACCCGCTTCATTTCGCCAGTTGTTGATCTTGCCGGCGAAAGTAACGTTACGCTTACCTTTAATTATTTCTATGATTATTATGCTGCCGGAGTTACCTTTGGTGTTGCAAAACGCTTTGGCACCGGCGATTGGGAAGTGGTTTGGTCAGTAAATCCTACCGGAAACCAGGGTCCCATGCTGAAAACTGTTGAATTTACCAACGTAGGACAGCCCGGTTTTCAGTTCTGTTACTACCTCACGGGAAACCTCTATAACATTGACTATCTGTTCATTGACAATGTGAAGGTTTTCAAACGTAAAAACTTAGATGCCGGCCTCCAATCTTTGAACGTTCCGAGCTATTTCACCGGACAAAAAAATGTTACAGGTAAGGTGATTAATGAGGGTTTAACGGCCATCAGCTCTTTTGATGTAAACTGGACACTGAACGACGGTGCCACCAACACAACCACCTTCTCAGGTCTGAACCTCGCTACTGACAACACTTTTACTTACACTTGCAGCCAGACGCTGAATCCTCCGGCTGGCGTACACACGCTTAAAGTTTGGGTATCCAACGTGAACGGAGTGGCTCAGGACGACAATCCGGCAAATGACATGATCCAAAAAACGATCGGTATTCCTACCCAGACTATGCAACGTCGTCCATTGTTTGAAGAATTTACCAGCTCAACTTGTGCCCCTTGCGCTTCCTTCAACAATTCGGTATTCAATCCGTTTATTGCTACTAATGGCGAAAATATAGGCTTAATCAAATACCAGATGAACTGGCCTGGCACTGGCGACCCCTATTACACAGCTGAAGGCGGTGTACGTCGTACCTTCTATGGAGTAAATGCTGTACCGATGCTTTATGCTGAAGGTCTCAACGTATCAACGAGTGCAGCGGCGGTAAACAACGCATACAATACTGCTATGGCTGATCCGGCTTTTGTGCAAATCTCAGCAACTCACAATGTTGATGGCGACAATTTCAGCGTATCGGCTCAGGTTACACCTTATGTAACCTTGAACAATGCCACTGTACACGTTGTATTCATCGAAAAATTAACTACCGGCAACGTCGCCAGCAATGGCGAAACCTCCTTCCATCACGTGATGATGAAGATGATGCCCGATGCCAACGGTACAACAACCACACTCGAAGGCGGCGTTCCAACTACTTTCAATTTTTCCCACAACATGTCCACCACCCACGTTGAAGAAATGGACGATCTGGTTGCTGTTGTGTTTGTTCAGGACAATGCCAGCAAATATGTTTTCAACAGCGCATATAGCACTGAAGGCGGTGCCCTCCCGGCAACCGTCAGCTTTGATCCCGTAAATGGAGCCACCGGCATCACCACCGAAGTTGACCTCCATATCGCTTTCAATATGCCCGTATTGATGACCGGTGGCGCCGAAATTACCAATGCCAACGTTGGAAGCTTGGTTACACTGAAAAAAGTGAATGGCGCAAACCACCCGTTTGTGGCTACCATCAGCGATGATAAAACCACCATCACCGTTAATCCTGACGGACTGCTGAATTCCTTCACCCAATACCAACTGGGTGTTGCTGACGTGCAGAATGCCAATGGTGTGGTAACTCCCGCTTCATCTGTAACATTTGAAACCGGAATCCATGTTGGCGTTCAGGAAACCGAAGCCGGCTTTGCAGGCATCAGCCCCAACCCAGCCAATGGCAACCTTGAAATCCGATTCTATCAGGCAAACTCAGGAAACGTGATGCTGAGCGTCCACGACTTGAGCGGCCGCATGGTGAGCATGATTCACAATGGCGAAATTACCAACGGAATGCACACCATCCACTGGAACACCACAGGCCTCACTGCCGGTGCCTATTTAGTTAAAATGCAAACCGGAAATACCGTAAAGACTTCACGTCTGATTGTAAATAATTAGTTTTCATAAGTTTTGGTTGTTTGAGACCGCCCCGAAAGGGGCGGTTCTTTCGTTTTATCTTTTAGCCAATTCTTCATTTTTTTTAACTTCTGATGGGTTCGTTATGAAACAATACCGAGATGTCAAAAAACTCCTTTGCACCATTATTTTACTGGTTAGTGTGCAAAGTGGGTTCGCCCAAACCTTTCTCAACGAGAAATTTAATGGAGCTTTCCCGCCACAAGGTTGGACAATTGACAATGTGGCCGAAAAATGGGTGAAAAGCGAAACGAACAACGCCGGTGGCGAAGCCCCCTAAGCCCGATTCAAATTCATTAACCAAACAACGACATCGCGACTTATTTCGCCACCACTCGATCTTGCCGGACATTCATCCGTTCTGCTATCCTTCCGGTTTCGTTACGATATGTTTATGGAAGGACCAAAAATTGGTGCCGCGTATCGCATTGGATCGGGTAACTGGAATCTAATCTGGGAAACTACGCCTACGGGAAATATTGGGCCTGAACAAAAAGTTTTCGAGATTGTCATCGCAGGACAGCCCGATGTGCAGGTTTGTGTATTTATTTCGGGTTTCTTGTTTTACGTAACAAACTGGTATATTGACGATGTCAAGGTGTTTGTGCCAAATGAACTTGATGCCAATTTGGCCGAGCTGAAAGTTGCTCCTTATGTTGCCATCAACGCCCCTTTTGCATTGCAATATAAGGTTGTGAATGATGGCACCCAGCCCATCACTTCTTTCGATATCTCGTATGTGGTGGATGGTGGTGCCCCGGTGCTTCATGCCGTTTCGGGGGTCAATATTCAGCCCGACCAGACCCATTGGATAACGCATCCTGTGCCGGTTAGTCTCAACCAGATAGGCGAACACCAGATTGCGGCCTTTGTCAGCAATGTGAATGGCGGGAACGATGCTGTTCCGGCCAACAATACCAAGCAAACAACATTGAATGCGTTGCCGTTTATTCTGGCAAAAAAAGTACTGGCCGAAGAAGCCACAGGAACCTGGTGCGGTTGGTGTACGCGCGGAATCTGTTTTATGGATTATATGGCCGAAACCTATCCCGACACTTGGATCGGAGTAGCCATCCACAACAACGACCCCATGAAGTGTACACCGTATGACAATGCCGTTGCAAACATTATCCCTGGTTTCATGGGTTATCCTATGGTAACCTCCGACCGCAGTCCGGGCGACAGCGACCCGGCTAATCTTGAAGCCGGTTATGAGCGCCGCATCAACACCGTTAGTTTAGCAACACTCGATATCGTGAATTTTAACTGGAACCCGGCAACACGTCATCTGAGCCTCGACTTGCAGTCGGAATTTGTGGCTGAGGTTACCGCCCCATTGCGTTTTGGATTGATCATTACCGAAGACAGCCTTTGGGGTCGAAGCACGGCATGGGAGCAGTCGAATGCTTATGCCGGCGGACAGTTTGGCCCGATGTGCGGATTCGAAAACCTGCCATCATCCGTCCCTGCCGAACAAATGCACTACGACCACGTGGCACGTGCCATCCTCGATTCCCCTTTCGGTACACCCAGTAGCCTGCCACAGCCCATCGCCTTCGGAAGTATCCATGCCTACACCTATTCCATGGATATTCCTGCCGACTGGTGCTTCGAAAAACTGAATTTCATCGGTTTTATCGTCAACTCGGCAACAAAAGAAATCATGAATGCCACAAACGTAATCAGCCATTTTGTGAATGTGAACGAATCTCATAATAACGAACTCAATTGCAGTATCTTTCCCAATCCGGCCAACGAAGAAATATCAATCCTACTTGATGGAATAGAAAATGGGCTTGTTGCCATTCAATTATTGGATGTAACGGGAAAGGTAATCCAGAAAACCGAGAGTGCCGCAGCAACCGGCCGGGATAAGATGCAAATGAAAACCACCGACTTAGCTAATGGAACCTATCTCATTAAGCTTCAATCGGAAACAAAGGCAATCGTACATAAATTGGTCATTCAGCATTAAACATTAAAACCTGCCATAGAACCATAAAAATATTCTAGAAAAAACTAAGGAAATCTGTATTCAACAAAGTTTTTCCTTTTATTTTTACACATCCTTTTTTTAACCATTAATTAAAATCAATTATGATGAAAAATTTACTTCTCGCTGCGATGATGCTGTTTTTCTCGTTGGGTATCAATGCGCAAACCTTTTTGTCTCAGGATTTCGACGGAGCATTTCCTCCCGAAGGCTGGACCCGTGACGGTGTTCCCGGACAATGGTCGAAAAGCGAGTCGAACAATGCCGGTGGTCTGGCTGCCGAAGCCAAATTTAGCTGGATCAACCAGAACACAACCTCACGCCTGATTACCCCTGCCATTAACCTCAGCGGACAGACAGGTGTTACCTTTTCTTTTAGGCACTATTACGATATCTACACCTTAGGACCCAAAATCGGTGCTGCTTACCGCGTGGGAACGGGTAACTGGACTGTGCTTTGGGAAATGACCCCCAACAACTCGGTTGGCCCGGAACAAAAAATGCTTGAAGTGAGCGGGGCAAACGGTCAGGATAATGTTCAGTTCTGCCTCTATATCACAGGCAACCTCTACAATGTGAATTACTGGTACATTGACGATGTGAAAGTCTATATTCCGCTTCAACTCGATGCAGCCTTGCTGAAAGTGGATGTAAGCCCTTATATCGGCGCAAACGTGTCCACTTCCCTGAAGGGAACAATTGGCAACGAGGGCGTTTCGCCAATCAACTCCCTCACCGTTTCTTATACTATTGATGGTGGTGCTCCTGTGGCTTCCCAATTTACCGGCCTCAATATCCCCATTGGTGGAAGCTATGATTTTACCCATTCCGTGCCTTTCACCCTGACTGAAATCAAAGCCTACAACATTGTGACGACCATTAGCAATGTGAACGGCGGCAACGACCTCAATCCCGACAACAACTCCATCACAAAAACGGTCTCAGTCGTTCCGTTTATTCCTGCCAAACGCGTTCTCACCGAAGAAGCTACCGGCACCTGGTGCTCATGGTGCGTAAGGGGTATCTGCTTCATGGATTTTATGGCCGAAACCTATCCCGATACCTGGATTGGCGTTGCCGTTCATAATGGTGACCCAATGGTATATGCTCCCTACGACAGCAATATGGGAAGTATCATTCCCGGATTTATGGGCTATCCGCAATGTACTTCCGACCGTACTGCCGGCGAGTCCGATCCATCGGAGCTTGAACTGGCCTACAACAGACGAATTAATGCCATCAGCCCGGCTACCATTGACATCGTAAACTTCAATTGGAATACCGCTACCCGCACTGCTACTTTCAACCTCCGTTCTGAATTCGTTGCCGGCGTGAGCGACCTTCTCCGCTTTGGCGTGATCATTACCGAAGACAGCCTGTGGGGAACAACTTCGCAATGGAATCAGGGAAATGCATATTCTGGAGGAGCCAATGGCGAAATGTGTGGCTATGAAGCATTGCCATCGCCTGTGCCAGCTGCACAGATGCACTACGACCACGTGGCCCGTACCATCCTCGATACTCCTTTCGGTACCGAAGGTAGCTTGCCAAGTCCCATCGCTCCCAATGAAATCCATACCTACGCCTATACCGTGGAAATCCCCGAAGCCTGGCGTTTTGAGAAACTGAATTTCATCGGCTTCCTCGTGAACAACGTGAGTGGCGAAATACTTAACGCTACCAACGTCATCAGCCACTATGTGAATGTGAACGAACAGCAGAAAAACGAAATCAATTTCAGCTTGTATCCCAATCCTGCCAAAGACGAAGTGAATGTAGTGTTCGATATGCCCTCTAAAGGCGTTGTTGAACTTCAACTCGTTGACCTCATGGGGAAAATCGTCCTCAGCAAAGAAGTTGGCCAGTCGTTCGGTGGAACCCAGCTCGTAAAACTGAGCACCGAAAATCTGCGTAACGGAACCTATATGCTCAGATTGCAGTCCGACGGACAATCGTTTGTACAAAAACTGATGATTGCGAAGTGATTCAACCTCAGCTTAGAATGAATGCGATAGAACTGTTCGTGATGAATGGTTCTATCGCATTTTTTTCCTTATTTTGCCATATTAAATCATCCAAATTATGCGTCCGAAATTTCTTTTTCTTTTTCTGTTCATCCTGCCTTTGTGGACTTCTGCTGCCCTCAACACCGAGCTGGAACAGCATCTGAAACAGCTTGGCTTCGACAGTATCCGCCCCATCGAGTTCAAATCGCAACGCTACGAAGCGGCCTATGAGCTGTTTCTCGATCAGGCTGTTGATCACTCCAACCCCTCCGGGCAGCACTTCAAACAACGCATCATCCTTCGCCACAGGGGATTTGATCGGCCAACGGTGATGGTTACCGAGGGTTATGCTGCCGATTATGCACTTTGGCCTTCTTATGATGAAGAGATTGCAGTGGCCTTGGATGCTAACCTTGTAGTGGTTGAACATCGTTATTTTGGCAAAAGCAGGACTGAGCCAATCCAATGGAAACAGCTCAATCTACAAAACGCAACGGCCGACCTTCATCATGTCAACCAAACCCTCAAAGCCATCTATCCGAAAGCCTGGGTGAGTACCGGTATAAGCAAAGGTGGACAAACGGCCTTGTATTACCGCTATTTTTACCCCGATGATGTGGCAGCATCTGTGCCTTATGTAGCACCACTCAATTTTTCTGTTGCCGACAAAAGGGTTTATCATTTCAAAGATACGGTGGGCACAGCACCATGCCGCGAAAAACTTCTTGCCCTGCAAAAGGATGTCCTCAACCGGCGCAATATCTTTCTTCCGATGTTTGCCGATTCTACCCAAAAAAGAGGGATGACTTTCAATAAGGTTGGTGGCATCGAAATGGCATTCGAATACAATGTGCTGGAATGGGGCTTTGCCTATTGGCAGTGGTTTCCGATGGCTTGCGACAAACTTCCCGAGCCGGGAGGCGATGCCAATGAGATTTTCAAAGCCTTTATTGCTGCGGCAGGATACGACTTTTTCGAGGATGAAAGCATCCTTGGTATGCAGCCATTTTTCTATCAGGCACTCACCGAAATGGGATTCTATTCATACGAAACAAAATTTTTTGGCCAACTGCTTCACCTCGTTGATAAACCTTCTTTCCGGCACACTTTGCCCGAAGGTGTCGAGGCACGCTATCATCCGGGTTTGAGCCGCAAAGTGAACCGATGGCTTAAAAAAGCCGGAAACAATATCCTTTATGTTTACGGCGGTTACGATGCCTGGGCATCTACGGCAGTTCAGCCCGGTTACAAAACCAATGCGCTGAAATTGGTACTTCCCGGTGGCTCACATTCCACACGCTTACGTCATTTCGACAGCGAAACCCGCGAAAAAGCATTGCAAACCCTCAAAACTTGGGTTGGCTACGAGCCGGCGGACTCAACTCCTTAAGTTCGTTTCATCCTTAAGAATCTATCTTCATACTCAGGTTGATACGTTTGCGCTCGGTATCCACCTGAAGCACTTTTACCTTTACTCTTTGGTTGAGCCTAACCACTTCGTTGGGGTCGCGCACATAGCGGTTGGCCATCTGACTCAGATGTACCAATCCGTCCTGATGCACACCGATATCAACAAAAGCTCCAAACGCGGTGATGTTGGTTACGACTCCATCGAGCACCATGCCTTCTTTTAAATCGAAGATGGAACGGATATTTCCGGCAAACGAGAACTGCTCGAATTGCTGTCGGGGGTCACGTCCGGGCTTTTCAAGCTCCAACAGGATGTCGCGGAGGGTGGCCGCGCCACAGTCGGGGGTGATGAAATCGGTTTCATTCACCAAACGGCGAACTTCCTTGTTGCCAATGAGTCCGCCTACACTCTCGTGAAGTTGCCTTGCAATCCGGTTTACTACTTCATAGCTTTCAGGGTGTACTGCGCTGGCATCCAATGGATTGTCGCCGTCGTGGATGCGGAGAAATCCTGCACTTTGCTCAAAAGCTTTCAGCCCCAGACGACTCACCTCGTGCAGTTGCCTGCGGTTGCGGAAGCCGCCAATTTTCGTCCGGTGGGCAATGATATTGGCTGCGAGTTGTGGTCCTACGCCACTCACATACGAGAGCAACTGCTCGCTGGCAGTGTTCAGGTCAACACCAACGGCGTTCACACAACTTTCCACCGTCATCACCAAGCTCTCCTGAAGTGCTTTCTGGTTGACGTCGTGCTGATATTGCCCTACACCGATTGATTTGGGGTCAATCTTCACCAATTCGGCCAGAGGATCCATGAGCCGGCGACCAATACTCACGGCACCTCTCACGGTAACATCGTAGTCGGGGAACTCATCGCGTGCCACTTTGCTGGCCGAATAGACCGAAGCACCGCTTTCGTTCACCATTACGGCCATCACCTCCCGGTCGAAAGGGATACCCCGAACCAAATCTTCGGTTTCGCGACCGGCTGTACCATTACCAATGGCGATCACCTCCACTTTGTAGGCGTTCACCAAAGTTTTGAGTTTCTGCACTGCCTGTTTCACTTCATGTTCCGGCGGATGCGGAAAAATGGTGTCGTTGTGGAGCAAATTGCCTTGTTCGTTGAGAATAACGATTTTGCAACCCGTCCGAAAGCCGGGGTCAATCGCCAGAATACGTTTTTGCCCGAGTGGTGGGGCAAGCAGCAGTTGACGCAGATTTCCGGCAAAGACCCGGATAGCCGTCTCATCGGCTTTCTCCTTATAATGGGCCGACATCTCATTGGCTAACGAGGGCGCGAGCAGACGCTTGAATGCATCGTGTACGGCCAACGACACCTGACGGGCTTTGGCCGTTGTGTTTCTGACCCAATAACGTGAAGCCATTTCAACGGCTTTTTCTTCGTCAACAGAAATTTTTAGCTTCAGGATGCCATCAGCTTCAGCACGAAGCGAAGCCAAAACGCGATGCGAAGGGGCTTTGGTTAAAGGCTCCGACCAGTCGAAATACTGACGATAGGTTTTGCCTTCATCTTCTTTGTCTTTGGCCACAGTGCTGGCGATGGTGGCAGTGCGCTGATATAGCAGCCGCAGCCGCTCACGCACTCGCACGTCTTCGTTCACCATCTCGGCAAGAATATCCCGTGCCCCTTCGATGGCTGCTTCAGTATCGGGAACACCTTTCTCAGCCTGAACAAAAGGGCGAGCCTCTTCTTCCGGATCGCCATGATCCTGTCGAAGCAAGAGCTGAGCCAAAGGCTCAAGACCACGCTCCCTGGCAATGGTGGCACGGGTGCGTCGCTTTGGTTTATAGGGCAGATAAAGGTCTTCGAGCTCCTGCATAGTGGATGCTTTCTCAATCTGCTCGCTCAGTGCAGCCGTCAGCGCACCCTGCTCTTCAATAGATTGCCGGATGACCTCACGGCGCTTGTCCAAAGCCTCCAACTGTTGCCATCGTTTTTGAATAGACGCTATGACGGTTTCGTCCATCGAATTGGTTTTTTCTTTGCGGTAGCGGGCGATAAAAGGAATCGTGGCTCCTTCTGATAGCAAGGTCAGGGTGTTGCGGATATATTGGTATTCGATGCCGGTTTCTTTTGAAAGAAAATGCGCATAATGTGCGATGTCTTGCATGAGGTGGAGATTTGTGTGAAGGAGGAGCGAAGATAAAAAGTTTCGTTACTCGAGGCCATCAAAAAATGTGAAAATATCAGTATAGTACTCATAACCAATGTGGTTAATGCAAAAACCTTATACTTTCTTCAAAAGATAGTAGAGCACGGGGAAAGTCAATCTTACGTTGTTTCTGTGCTTTTCCCTTGATGAAAAGTACCAAAGATCAATGGGATGAACAAAGGGCTTTCCCGCTCTCGCCAAACAGCGGAAATCTAAGCAAGATCCTG
>JBDHYV010000047.1:0-12826 GCA_039811545.1 Bacteroidales bacterium
GGTAAGCCCGCGATGGATTTGTAGGTATTTTTCAAAACTCACATTATATTTGTGAATCCCGACTATCCTCGATCTTTAGTGCAAAATTGTTGCGAAATTCATCAGCAAAAACCATGAGACCCGGGAAAAATTGCTGAAATCGAATTTCCAAAAAATCATATTCCTGTTGCAGCACAACAACTGCATTTTCCATTCCTGAGTAGAAGCGTGTACGTTGCGACATGTTTACAAAGTTACGGTGCAGCGATTCAAATCCGGCATAACCGGCAAGCCAGTCTTGAGCCACCATCCATGGGATGATGCGTTGTGACTGAGGAGGAAGCTGCCGGCTATGCGCCTCAAGCAGGCGATACACCTTTTCGACGAATTGCCTGAGTGGCGTCGTGCTATAAGTATCCCAATGACGGGCTAGGAAATGATCGAAATAGATATCGGTAACCACACCGGCAAATTTTCTGAAACAGGGCCGCAATCTTACATTACATTCCTGAACGAGCTCGTGATTATCAGTATATTGGTCAATTGCACGATGAAGCACTACGCCATTACGGAAATCCGTTCCGTAGTTTTCAATCATACGGCCTTTCACACTGTCGGCCACAAAATTGCCGAGGAGCACTTGATCTTCATCGCCCGAAAGAAAAGCATGCGCAAGAAAATTCATGGGTAGATTTTTGTGCGAACTTACAATTTTTGTGGTGAGTGATGGGTTTTATCCGTCAAGCTATTGTAATTTTACTTTCTGATCCAATGTCTTGCTTTTTATGAAAAGAACATTCATTTTCTTTCAATTATTAGCCACTCTACTGTTGTGCAGCAACTTACACCTCAACGCGCAGTCAGGCGATGGAGAAATTCCTTTACGTGTTTATCAGTTTGACATTCGCGAAGAGATTGCCCCTCCGGTATGGCGCACCACGCAGAAAGCCTTTGCGCGGGCGCATGAACTTGGCGCAGGGCTGATGCTCATCCACATGAACACATACGGAGGTATGGTGGACGCTGCCGATTCAATTCGGACGAAGATACTGAATTCCGACATTCCGGTTTATGTGCTGATTGACCATAATGCTGCATCGGCCGGGGCACTCATTGCCATTGCCTGCGACAGCATCTATATGGTAGAAGGCGCCAATATTGGCGCGGCCACGGTAGTTAACCAAAGTGGCGAAGTAGTTCCCGACAAATACCAGTCTTATATGCGCAGCATGATGCGCAGCACTGCCGAGGCACGCGGCCGCCGGGCTGATATTGCCGAGGCAATGGTAGATCCTTCACTCTATGTGGAGGGCATCTCCGATTCGGGCAAAGTGCTCACTTTCACTACTGCCGAAGCCATTAAGCACCGCTTTTGTGAAGCTAAAGTTGCAAATGTCAACGCACTTTTGCAACATGCCGGGCACGATGATGTGGAAATCATCTATCACCGTCATAATGCCCTTGACAAAGTAATCAATTTCCTGATTCAGCCTTTTGTGAGCGGACTGCTCATCATGCTCATCGTGGGCGGGCTTTATTTCGAGTTGCAGACACCGGGGGTCGGATTTCCACTTGTGGCCAGCCTTACGGCTGCCGTGCTTTACTTTGCGCCGCTTTATCTGGAAGGTTTAGCCACGCACATTGAGATTATCCTTTTTGTCGTGGGTCTGATTTTATTGCTGGTTGAGATTTTTGCCATTCCGGGCTTTGGAATTACCGGCATTCTGGGCATTTTGCTCATGATCAGTTCGCTCACGCTGGCCATGGTGGAGGAGTTTGGCGATCAACCCTTTCAAACCGGACTGATGCCATTTATCCGCGCACTGTTTATTGTTGTCGTTTCGCTTTTTGCAGCCATAGGCATTTCGGCTTATCTGGGGCAGAAATTACTCAGAACCAGGCATTTCGGACATCTTGCTCTGACGACGGTGCAGGAGAAATCGAGTGGTTTTTCGAGTGCGGCATTCGATTTTAGACCTTACATTGGGCAACAAGCTTTGGCTCACACCATGCTAAGGCCTGCAGGAAAAATTGAGCTCGATGGCGACATTTTTGATGCAGCCCTCGAAAGCGGCTATGCCGACAAAGGCGAAAAAGTGGTGATTACCGGTTTTAGCATGGGTCAGTTTATGGTGCGAAAGACGAATTAAAAAAACAATCTCTAAACAACGATGCCCGCTTCCAAGCTACTTTAGTCTTGAGCCAAAAAATAGATTACGCCTGTATGTCGTTCATTAATAACGCATTGTACTTCACAAAGAAAACAGAACTTCGTAAATTATCCCCAATACCCTTTCGGTCGAGAGGGGTTTTACAAGGCAGGCTTTGGCGCCGGCATCCAACATTAGTTTCAATTCTTCGGGTTGAGAATAGGCTGTTTGCCCAATAACAATTGTTTCGGGGAAGTTGAATAAAATCTGTTTTGTAGCAACATCACCGTTCATTCCTGGCATCTTCATATCTATCAATACTATGTGGAAGTGCTGTTGTTGCATCAGTTCCAGAGCCTGAAACGCATCATTGGCCACCATCACTTGTGCAAACCACTTCCTAAGAGCCAACGAAAGATACAAAGCGTTGTCATGCTCATCGTCAACAACCAATAAGTTGTAGTTGTTGAAATTGGCTGTCAACCAGTCGGTGAGGCTGGTTCGGACTTCTTCGGATTGCCCCGATTGGTACGTCAGCAGCACAAAGAACTCCGATCCTTTTCCGATTTCGCTGGTCAGGCTAATTGTTCCGCCCATTGCTTCCACAATGCGTTTGGCAATGCTCAAACCTAATCCATTACCTCTGATGGCCATTTTTTGCCCTTGTTGTCCGCGGTAGAACCGTTGAAAAATATGCTCCTGTTCGTTTGGATGCACTCCAATTCCGGTGTCGTTGACATAAAATCGCAGGATATTATTCTCACAAATTTCGGCTCCAATGGTAATGCTGCCTTCGAAGGTGTATTTAATGGCATTTTCTATCAATCCGGTCATCACCTGCCGCATCTTCCCTTTGTCCATCAACACTACCAAGGGTTCTTGAGGTAGTTGGCTGATAAGCTCCAGATTTTTGTGACGACAGTTGATGCTATGACTCATATAAAGCTCGTTCAGAAAATCCGATACATCTGTTTTTTCTATTTCAAGGGGCAGATTTTCGGTATCTAAGCGCGAAATGAGAAGCACTTCATCAATAATATGCAGCAACTGTTCGGCATTGTTGTTAATGGTAGCCACAAAGTTACGTTTCTCCGCTTCGGAAAAATCGTCGAAAAGCAGTTCCGAAAAGCCCATGATAGCGTTGAGGGGTGTACGTATCTCATGGTTCATGTTGTTTAAGAAAGAGGTTTTCAGCCTGTCGCTTTCCTCGGCCTTCTCTTTTGCATTTTTCAGCTCCTCCTCAAGTTGTTTTTGCGCGGTGATATCGGTGATGATACCAATCAGCCCGGCAATTTCATTATCATATCCTGGAAAAGGTGATTTGGCGATGATAGTTTCTATCTTTTTCCCGGTAGGCAAAACGATAGTTCGCTCAATAGCCTGGTAATGATCGGCTCCGCTAAAAATCCGCTCGTCGGATTCCTGATACACCTTGGCGTTCATATCAGTTTCGAGGCTATATATGTCCCTGCCAACGAGGTCGTCTGTTTCAACCTGGTACATAATTCTGAACGCCTTATTGATGCCCAGAAAAATCCCTTTGTTATTCATATAAAACAAGGGGTTAGGGATACTCTCGATAAGGGTTTCAATGAATCGTTTCTGCTGTTTGATCTCGCTTTCGGCTTCTTTCCGATTAGAAATATCGCACACAAAAGCAAGCACTTCGTTGTTGCCACTTTTTACCATCCTCGATTCAACCCAGAAAGCCCTTCCTTTATAATCTAGTTTAAATTCATTGCTTAATACTTGAGCTGTCCGGATGACGGTATCAATATTGTTCTGAAAAGGAAGATGCAACTCCTCAGGCACATAGTCGAAAATAATTCTATCGTTGATTTCGTTGGGGATGATACCGATTTTATTGAAGTCGTTGACAAGGTGATCTATCACTCTTCCATCCTTTGCAAGGCGAAGGAAAAGGTCGGGAATGGCCGACAGAATGGCTTTGTTACGTGCTTCGCTTTGCAGAATAGCATTTTCTGCCTCAATCTGTGCACTCACATTGTTTGCGATGACTAACAACGCCTTTTGATTCTGAGGTAAATCAACTAAGGTTTCGTGAACATTAAATATATACTCTTTACCTGTTTTGGTTTTGACCAATGAATTGCGCGACTGTATTTTATCGTTGGCCGGGTTTTGTCTTATTTTTGATTCATGAACATATTTTTCAACCCTGAAAATGCTTACATGCTGTCCGATAAGCTCATCGGGCGTATAGCCAAGGTCGCTGCATATGGTCTGGTTGACGTGGAGTAGGATTTCGTCGGTTGTTTTAAGGGCCATTCCCACGGGGCTTGCTTCAAAAAGAGCTTGATAGCGTTCGGAAATCAGACGGAGGTTATTTTCGGCGTTTTTACGTTTGCTGATGTCGTAGCCGATTGCAAGCACTGCAGGTTGATCGTTGTAGATGGTGCTGATGAGGTGCATTTCTTTTGCAAAAATGGTTCCATCGGCCTTTATTCCCCAAAACTCAAAGATGGAAGTAATGCCTTTGAACGCATCCAGCACGTATTGTTTTATTTCCTCGCTGTTGTTCAGCCCGGGAGCACTCAACACTTCCTGAGTTTTCCCAATAAAAAAAGATTTTGGGTAGCCATATACATGGCAGCCTCGCTCATTCACATCAATAAAGTGGCCTTCTGCATCCTGCACAAAAGCCATTCCGCCGAAGTGGTTAAAGAAATTCTGATAACTCTGCGCCGATCTCAGCAATGCGTGTTGGCGTTCAAGTTCGTTTTGACGGTTGCGAATAACTATCACTGTGCCGGTTTCCCGTCCTTTCCCTTCACGAATATTCGACACGGTAACACAAACCGGCAGATGCTGCCCCGAAGGAAGTTGCAATAAAAAAGATGTCTGCCCTTGGCCTTTCGTACCTTTGAGCCAATCGTAAACCGGATGGGCGATCATTTTCCCATCATTGTTGTCAATGAGTTTTATCAGATTGTCAAACGGTTGCCCTCTCATGGCACAGGCCGACAATCCGGCGAGGCGCTCGGCTTCCTCATTGGCTCTTTTCACCCTGCCGAGGCTATCAGTAGTGAGTACTGCGTCGCCAATACTATAAAAGGTAGTTCGGAAATGCTTTTCACTTTCCCGTAGGTCGGCGATGAGTATCCGGTTCGACAGCTGATCCTGAATTATTCGCCCCATAAGGAGTGTGGCTATCGGATAAAGAGCCATGATGGGGAGTCCGACGCCTTCGAGCAGAGGCCGCCATGTTACTTTGGGCGTAAGATAAATCAGCAATATCAACACCGCATGTACCAACAGCCCCATCATATACAGTTGTAGCATACTAAGGGTAATATTCCCATTTTTGAGGAAGCGTTTACGCCATACCCACCCAATAAGAAAGGAAGCGATGATAGTGGCAACCCCCATATAAACCCCCTGACCACCAATAAAAAGACGCAAAATAAATGCGAAAACTGCGGCAATGATTCCAGTTAGTGGGCCAAAGTAAAGTGTACCTACGCTAATAAGTACTGTCCGCCCATCGAAGAATAAGCCTTCAATAAAATAGGCGGGATTCAAGATTCCAATCATGGCGGCGATACCGAAAAGAAGTCCGTTATATAAACTCCTTTGCCACTTCCTTTTAATCGGCAATTGTCCTAAAAAGCCCGAGACCACACTAATGGCAACGAGCAAAGAGAGATTAAAAACGAGGGCGATAATGAACATAAGCAAAGATAGACATTCCTATGGGAATATCCAAAAAAAATCAGGTGCTATTTTATTATTGAAAAGGTGAAAACTCACGCAACAACGAAATGGTTTTCGAGTACGTTAATAGAGCTTACTCCTTTTTATAAGATATTCTGAAAGCAGATGATGGTAGCCTTTATTGATGTCGGTTTCCACATAATCAATCTGATATTGCCCACAGCGCATTTTAAGTTCGTTGCGATGTTCGTTAAAGGTCTTTTTATATGCTTCGCGAATTTCGAGCGGATTGAGTTTGAGCACTTCTTTGGTTTCCATGTCCACAAAACGATACGGGCGATTTTCGAGCTGCAAGCCGGCTTCAATCTGACCATCGAGTACATGAAACAGCACCACTTCATGTTTGTTGTAGCGCAAGTGCTGCAGAGCCTCGAACATCGCATCTGTATTGCTGTTTTGCTCCATCATATCGCTGAATACCAACACCAATGAGCGGCGATGAATCTGTTCGGCCACCTGATGTAGAGCTGCTGCAGCAGCCGTTTTCCGATTTTCGAGGGCTTTAGACGGATCTATAAGTTTTTCTAATAATGCCAGCAGATAACGGTGATGAATTTTATTCGAGCGAACGGCCGTATGGATATCAAGCTGATCTGAAAACAAGCTCAGTCCCATTGCATCGCGTTGACGTTGAAGAAGTTCCATGATACTTGCAGCAGCATAAACCGAGAAAAGCAATTTATCAGGCTGATCGGGGCTTGGCTTTTCGCGATAAGGAAAATACATGGAAGAGGAATGGTCAATCACCAATTGGCAGCGAAGATTGGTTTCTTCTTCAAACCGTTTGACAAACAGTTTGCCGGAGCGTGCAAACAGTTTCCAGTCAATATAGCGTGTTGATTCGCCGCTGTTGTAGAGCCGATGTTCGGCAAACTCCACCGAAAAGCCATGAAACGGGCTTTTGTGCAATCCCGTTACAAAACCTTCGACCACCTGATGTGCCAGAAATTCAAGACTGCCAAAGCGGGCAAGGTCATTGTGGTGGATTGAATAGGACATGGGTAAGAGAGAAAAGGTGGACAATTAAAATCATTCGCCATAAAAAGCCACTACCATCAACTGCGTCCTCTTTGACGAGGGTTGGCCGCCGATGGTAGCAAATCTGGTTTTCAGAAGCGGGTTAAAGGATTGCCTCGAGCTTTTTGACTAAAATGGGCTTTGGAACAACGCCCACCTGTTTGTCAACCACCTGGCCACCTTTGAAAAACAAAAGAGTTGGGATGTTGCGTATTCTAAAATGGTTGGCCGTGCCGGGATTGTTATCCACGTCAACTTTCACCACTTTAGCTTTGCCATTATACTCGGCGCCAATTTCTTCAACAATGGGAGCCACCATACGGCAAGGCCCACACCATACTGCCCAGAAATCCACAATCACAGGTACTTGAGAGTCTATCACCTCCTCTTTAAATGTTGCATCGGTTACATTGAGTGCCATATTGAAAAAAATTTGAGTTTCAATTTGCAAAGGTAGCGTTATTCACAAACGCAACGGCAAGACAGGTGAAGAAGTTTTTTATCTGCGACCAAATAGCGGGTTGGTTAACATTTTTGTATCGAAACCGAAAACAATACTGAATTCCTTTCCGGCTGTGGCTTTCGTCAAGTTTTTCCCCGAAATAGGATAAAAAACGGAAAATATTCCCAAATTGGGGAAAGGCAGCCTTTTTCTAAGGAGGCAACTTTTTACATATAAATATTTTATTTTATTCAGAAACAGTGTATTGATAGGGCATACCGAGGCATTGGCTCGGTTTTTGATAAGCAACTTTCTTTTGAAAAGTTAGTAATAGACAAATAGCTTAATATTTATGACAATTAAACGACTCACCCTACTCTTCTCAGCTACTGCTGCACTTTTCGTAACCACTTCGTGTCGCAAAGACCCACAGCAGCCGTCTGACCAAACTCCCCAAACGATGAATGAATTGGTAGTGCCGCAAGATTTCGACTGGAAAACGACAAAAGACTACCAATTAACCGTAACAGGTTCTGTGACAGGAATCCTTGAAATCAAGAATTCTCAGGACAAGGCCTACCTACGCGCCTATCTTCAGGCCGGGCAGCCCCACACAACCAAACTATGCCTACCGGCATACGAAAAAACTATTCAATTGAAGCTTGGGAATCAGAACGCCCAGCTCGAGCTGAATGCCGGAGCACTTAGCTATTCTTTTCAATAACCGCTGAAAATAAAATAATTCCATGAAAAATTTTCCTTATACTCATTCACTTATCCTACTGATTCTTCTAAGCATAGCGACTCGTGTCGGGGCGCAGGAATATCTTCGCGTGTATGCCAGCGAACCAAAAGTCCTGGCATCCAACGTAACGGGAGGCACTCTCATTACCGAAACTTTCAATAGTTTTACCGTACCCAATTCCAACTGGGCTCCTCTACCGGCAGGTACTCTTTCGACTTTGGGAACCTATTTTCAAACACAGGGTCAATCCTACATCAAAGCCGACGACCAATACGGTTCAAACGCAGGCAATTATATGGCCATTAAAGTAGGCGGTAAAGTAACCCTCAAATTTTCCAATCCGGTAAACTATTATGGTTTCGCTTGGTCGGCAGGTGATGGCGACAACACCATAAAAATTATCCGCAACAATCAAGTGATTGGCACTTTTTCAACTGCCGACGTGATTGCGCAATTGCCAAACAATCCGTTACATACGGTACAGGCCATCAACGGAAATTTATATCCCACAAGCCAATATTACGGAAAACCGATTACCGGGCAAAACGCCTCAGAACCTTATGCTTATCTGCATTTTTTAGCCTCTGCCGGTCTTGCTTTCGATGCGATCGAGCTTTCGATGGGTGCCGGCGGCGAATTTGAAAACGACAACCACTCCATCCTCAATGGCGGTTTGCCCATCTTGCAAGGCGACTGGGTAGAACTTATTTCCATATTGACACCCACAGCCTTTGATGACAATGGCAGTGGAATGCCCCACAATCCGGTAACGGTTGACGTATTGGCCAACGATCAGAAAGGCGATGCCAACCTGATTCCCGGAAGTGTTCAAATTCATGGAACAGCATCAGCCGGAGCTCCATTGACTGTACCCGGCGAAGGCGTTTGGACAGTGAACGGCGTTACGGGAGCCATCACCTTTACACCGGAAATTGGTTTTTTAGGTAGCCCGACACCCATCCAATATTCCGTAAAAGATCTGAATGGATTTCGCTCCAACTTAGCCACTGTTACAATTACCTACCCCGTTGGCCCTACGGCACATGACGATGTCGCAGCTACAGATTTTAACGTTCCGGTTGATATTGCTGTATTGGGCAATGATGTTCAGGGCAGCACGGCTCTCAATCCCGCTTCCATCACTTTTGTTCCGGCCACCATCCCCAATGCAGCCACGACAGGAGTTTTTACGGTAAACCCCCTTACAGGAGTAGTTACTTTTACCCCCGCTGCCGGTTTTACAGGAATAGCAACGGTGGATTACCAAGTTTGCGACATGAACGCACTTTGCGATATAGCTACTATCACGGTGAATGTTGTGAACGGTTTGCTCAACCTCTACCCTGCCCTTGGACCCGGCACTCTGGCGTTTGAAGACCTCTGGCCTGCCAAAGGCGATTACGATTTCAATGACATGGTGATTGATTATCAGTTTGAGATTATCACCAATCTGAGCAATATGTTGAAAGAGGTGAAAGGAACTTTTACGCTAAAAGCTTTTGGTGCCGGCTTCGAGAACGGATTTGGATTCCAGTTGGCCAATGGCATTGATCCGGCTGACGTAACCGTTACGGGTACCGCACTCACCGAGAGCATTATTTCACTCAACGCCAGCGGCACTGAATCAGGGCAAACCCGCCCCACCATCATCATTTTTGACAATGCTTTCAAACAGATGCAACATCCCGGAATGGGCATTGGCGTCAATACTACGCCCGGTGCACCTTACGTTGCACCCGTTACTTTCGACATCAAAATGGTGTTTAAACCTAACACTTACCATTTTGCCGACCTCGACATTGCTAACTTCAATCCATTCATCATCGTAAACAAAGTAAGAAGTCACGAAGTCCACCTACCCGGCTATGAGCCCACCGATCTGATGAACGTTTCGCTTTTCGGACAGGACGATGATAGAAGTGATCCGGGCAACGGCAAGTATTTCGTTACGGCCGAAAATCTGCCTTGGGCAATCAATATTTACGAGAGCTTTGATTATCCGGTTGAAAAACAGGATATCCTTGGTGTTCATCTCAAGTTTGCCGAATGGGCCACGAGCGGCGGTGTATTGTTCCCCGATTGGTATAAAAATCTTCCCGGATACCGCAATCAGTTGCTTATTTACCAGATTCCCCAACCATGAGAATACGATTCTTAACAAGAATGATTTCCGGAATGACCTCCTGATAAACAGCAATTAAGCCAGCCCCTTTTAAAGCTGGCTTTTTTTTACTTTGACAAGAAAGACATAATTTATGTAATTTAGCAAGACATTCACAGGACTCAGACAGAGCTAAAACCACTTAATTTTTCCTATTTATAGATTTTATTCCATTTTGGGAACACAATAAGAAATAATCTATTTATTTATTATATTGTATATCAGGTCATTAAACAATTATTTTGAGTTTGGCACGGAATCGGTACTTTGTTTTCAAGAAAAACATTAAAATACACATAACCCATGAAAACTCGCATCATCCTCATCGTATTAGGTTTTGCCACGCTTTTTGTTTCGTGCCGCAAAGACCGCAACATTATTGAAAATCCAAGCGAACCTAAAGTTATGGAAGAACTGAAAGTTCCTGCTGACTTCAATTGGAAAACCACCAAGGATTTCAGCCTGACCTTAACATCTCCTGTTGCCGGGATTGCAGAAGTAACCAACTCATCGGGCATTGCTTACCAAAAAGCCTACCTCACAGCAGGTCAACCTTATACGATGAAGCTGACCCTCCCTGCTTACGAAAAAGCGGTTAAACTCCGTTTGGGAAATGCTACAGCCGAACTCGAACTCAAAGCTGAAATCCTTGAGTATCAATTCTAATAGTCATTGGAAACGAAATTACTTACCACAATGAAAAAGTTACTCACACAACAGATCAGAAATAATATGCAAACAATGAAAAGTAGTGTTGCTTTACTGTTTGTTTTGTTGGTCTCCGTTTTTGGCTTGCAAGCACAATCGCCATCCTTTGTGCTTGATATTCAGGGCGAGACTCTTAATTTCTTCGAAACAAAGCGCACTGTTTTGGTAAACACCGGCAGTAATGGAACAAATCCAGGATCAAAACACAAATACACCAACCTGATTACAAAAGACGGAATCACGGTGGATGCTATTTTAACGATCCTTGAAAAATCACCCAACACCAATGTCACTAAATTCGATGATGACACACAAGAGGGGGTCCCCAGTCGCTTCCAGCCCAGAATTGAGGCTACCACGAGTGCAGGAGGATACGTACTTTACGAGTTGGAGTTTTTTGAACACATTACCGAAGCCACAGTTTATGTTTTCAACTATAACCTGACGGCTGTTGATATTGATGGCAATGGTTCAAACAACCGTGAATATGTGGAGGTTGGCGGATACACCAGCTATTCTGTAAACAATCCCACCCAATTGGTCATCAGTGCCGGCCAGGGTGGTCGTACCCGTTTTCTCGGCAGAACTTCAAGTTTGAATGGCATCGTATTTGAAAATACCTGCGCGATGATTGCCAACTACCAGAATGCCAACAACAAAATCACCTTTGCTCTTGGTCAGACAGGGAATAATTCAAATTCCGCACGCATGTACTCTGTTCAATTTGGTATTGCAGGTGGCGTATTTACAAATCCGACCACGGTCAACAACCCGTTGCCGGTAGCCATTGACGATGTTGGCACCCCGGTTCAAAGCACAGCCGGCGGCGTTGCTGTGAACAATGTTCTCAGCAATGATATTTACGATGGAAATCCGCTTAACCCATCGGCCGTTTACCTCACTTTGGACACTCCTGCCACTAATCCAGGCATCAAACTGAACACCAGCACTGGAAAAGTTACTGTTGACCCAGGTACACCCGGTGGAACGTACACCTTAGTTTATAAGATCTGTATGAAGAACAAGCCGTCGGATTGCGATATTGCCACAGTAACTGTTAAAGTTCTCAGTGCCGACGTGATGATTACAAAAACTGCCAGCAGCAACACTCCCCAGATGGGAAGCAACATCACCTTTACGCTGACTGCAAAAAATAATGGACCCGATGAGGCTACCAATGTGGTGGTCAACGATGCCCTGCCTTCAGGTTATACCTTCGTGAGTGCTACGCCTTCTACAGGAACATGGAGCGCACCCAACTGGAATATCGGCACCTTAGCCAAAAACGCCACGGCTACCTTAGACATAGTGGCTACGGTGAAAACTACCGGAACATATCAAAATACGGCTACCATCAGTGCCACCGAATATGACCCGACCCCGGGCAACAACTCCAGCAGCGTGACACCGGTGCCGGTGCCCGTAGCTGACTTATCGGTTACCAAAACGGCCAGCAATATGGCTCCTATTGTGGGTACCAACGTAACTTTTACCATTACCGCTAAAAATAACGGGCCGGTGAATGCCACCGGAGTAAAGGTCAACGACGTTTTGCCCTCGGGTTATACCTTCGTAAACGCTACACCTTCTGTCGGAACTTGGAGCGCCCCCAACTGGACCATCGGCAACTTAGCCGATGGTGCTTCCGCAACACTCACCATTGTCGCTACCGTTAAATCTTCCGGTAATTATGAAAATACTGCTGCCATCAGTGGAAACCAGACTGACCCAACCCCGGGCAACAACAGCAGCACCTCAACTCCGGTGCCTGTGGCTGCTGCAGATTTGTCGGTAACCAAAGTGGCTAACAATAACGCTCCTGTCGTTGGTTCGCAAGTTACCTTTACCATCACCGCAAAAAACAACGGCCCAAGCAATGCCACCGGCGT
>JBDHYV010000048.1:0-12774 GCA_039811545.1 Bacteroidales bacterium
CAATACAACAGCCTGAACTGGACAACTAACGGCGATGGCAGCTTCAACAATACTAATATTCTGAACCCCATTTATACGCCGGGTAGCCAGGATATTGCCGGCGGAAGCGTACAGCTTAAACTTATCGTCACCGGTAACACAAGCACAGTGGAAAGCACACTGACCCTTACCATTCACGGAAATCCCGAGGTGTTTGCCGGCCAGGCTCCTTCGGTTTGCTATGGCACTTCCGTTGAGTTGAATGATGCAACGGCTGTCAATTACAGCAGCCTCCTCTGGACAAGTTCGGGTGATGGTGCTTTTGATGATGCTACCGTTCTGCATCCTGTTTATGTGCCAGGAGCCGGCGACCTTGCCAATGGTTCGGCCATCCTTACCCTTACTGCCAACGGAATTGCCGGCTGCCAGCCATCATCCAACAATGCTGCGCTGACTATTAATCCATTACCAACTGTTACGATTTCGGGAAGTCAGACAGTTTGCGAAGGACAACCCGCAACTTTGGTATTTACCCTCACTGGAACTGCTCCCTGGATCGTTGAAATGTTGAACTCTGAACCAATCACAATGACTCAGTCACCCTGGGAAATGGTGGTCACACCTTATTCATCCACAACGTTTATGCTGACCGGCGTAACTGACGCAAATAACTGTACTGCCGCTGCTTCCGGACAAGCGGAAATCATTTTGAAGAGCGTTCCTGGTATTCCCGGACAGCCTGTCGCTCCCGAAAGCATTGACCATGCCTTTGATCCACAGAGCACAGTCAGCATCACTGCTGTTGAAAATGCCACTTCGTATGCCTGGGTCATCGAGCCGGCAGAAGCAGGCACAATCAGCGGAAGCGGGCTTGAAGCCATCGTTGCATGGAATATCAACTACTTAGGCAAAGCTTATATCAAAGCTGCCGCACTCAATGAATGCGGACAAGGACAATGGTCGTCGGCTTCGGAAGTGCTGGTTCACAGCACCATCGGCCTCAGCGAGAATCCATTTGCATCGCTCAAGGTATATCCCAATCCTTCGGCAGGAGTGTTTACAGTCGTATTGCCCGGCACGGTTGCCCGTGGCAATATCCGTGTTACCAATGCCATTGGCGGTTTAGTGTATAGCGAAAGTGTGTCAGACTTCAGTGCCGGTTCAAAGGAAATCAATCTGAACCAGTTGCCCAACGGTGTTTATTTGATCAGCCTCACATCAGACAACAAAGTCGCGATGCAACACGTAACAATCAGAAAATAAGTTTGTTGATTAGATTGCAACTAAAAAGGCAGGGCTGAAGCCCTGCCTTTTTCATTATATTCCGAGCAGTCGCAGTCCGCGATGGATCAGGTTTTCGAGCGAGGGTTGCCGTTTGGATATAGCACGCAGCCCGTCGGTGAGCTGGTCTGCTAAACTATGGTCGGAAAGCTGAATGGCCAGCTCCACCGCTTCGAGCCAAAGCAGCCATTCATCGGGATATGTTGTCAGCGAAGGCGAAAAGCCTTTCATCAATTCGTGTGGCCGCGATGTTGACTCGCGCATCTGCCGGAGTTGCCTATAAAGCTGATGGAGTTTGCGCTCATGATCATTGTGTTCGATGGCATGGGTCTTTTCGAGCGGTTTTGGGTAAGAAAGCCCGAAAGCATCGGCATTGGCCGGCCCGGAAAATACCGAGGTCAAGGCTTCCCCAATGGCCATATCGTAGGTTCCCCACGATGGTTCGAATAGCATGCGGCTCTGATGGCTCACTTTGCAGTTGTGAAAGCTGAGCATCAGCAGTTTGCCGTCTTTTCTCACTTCCGAGACAAGTTCGCCTTCCACTCTGATACCTGACTCAAATTCAAAAGAGCATGTTTTGCCTTTGACTATGCCCAGATTTTGCATATCATGGCTGTCCATGAAACGGGGTGGTTTGAGCAGTCCTTTGATGCGTCCGACGGGCGCTCCGAAGCCGTGGGCGTGTTGGTCTGGGAGATGACCTTGCAGTGGTTCGTTGGCATAGCTAAGCAGTGTGGGGCCTGTGGTTTGGATATAAGCCGGCTGGTTTTGAAGGATGAGGCAATCGGAAAACAAACCGCTCACCTGAAGTCCCGAGCTGTAAACTGCCGTAGCCGGCCAACCCGAATCAACCGCCTTCAGCATACCTTCGATACCACCTTTGCGAAGAGCCATGCGGCCGGCAAAGTCGTCCAAAACCTTACCAAGACAGTCAAAGTCGGGCGTAACAAATAGTTGCGGCTGTTGACGTGTGATATCGAAATTGTAGTAAACGGCATCAATGGAATAAGGTATTTTTTTGACTGTCTTGCTGAGTGCATTTGCGCTTTCGCCAATGGATGAAAGCAGTCCGGCACCATAAATCAATGGTTTTTCAACGGTACCGACAAGCCCGTATTCCACAGTCCACCAATGCAGGTTGCGCAATGAAGCCATTTCCGAGGCCACGCCAAGGCTTCTTTCTTTGGCTTCCAAGGCTTTCTCGGCTAAGAAAATTTTCTCGGTCGGACTTCGTGGGTCGGCTTTCAGGATGGACAGGTGGCGGATGGCTTCGTAGAGTTCGTAGTCGGAGGCCGATGAGAAAGCCTTTGAGCCGATTTCGCCAAACCGCTGTAAATAAGTGGCATAGCTTTCGTCGGCGATGATGGGAGCGTGCCCGGCAGCCTCGTGGAGGATGTCGGGAGCAGGCGTATATTCAATCTGGCCGATAGGACGGATGTCGGCTGCAATCACCAACACCCGATACGCCTGAAACTCCATGAAAGCCGCCGGAGGGATAAACCCATCCACCGTTACCGCACCCCAGCCAATACGTCCCAGGATGCTATTCATCGTGGCCATATCGGGAATGCGCTCAATGCTGATGCCGGTTTTGCGCAACCCTTCCAAATAGGCCGGATGCGCTGCCGAACGCAAAAAATCAACGTTCTGACGCATCACATAACGCCAAATGGCCTGATCCTGCAAAGTGTAACTGTCGTACGGTAGTTCGATAATCCAGCCGTGCAGATGACGAGGAAGACGCTCTATTGCCTGATTTTGAACCATAATCCTGATTATTTGGAATGATTATAAATTACCCAAAAATAAAAAAAACTTTGCTCCCGTTGACCAAGCGAAAAATTTTGAGCCTGCCAACCGACTAATGCTGCGAATTGTCTATATTTGTTAGCAATGAGAAACGAAAATTTAGAAAAAATGGAAGAATATCATGTATCAACAAACCCTTTTAAAACATCATACCTCAATATTTCAACTCATTACTGACCTATTTTCGATTCTGTTAAACGCTAAAAACCAGATTATGAAAAGAATCGTTTTTACTTTTTTCCTGATTTTCTGCCTCATCGTCAAGGTGGGGGCGCAAGGCCTGACTGCGAGCGGTCAGGTGACAGATGCTGCCGATGGTCAGCCGATGCCCGGGGTGAGCATCTTGCTCAAAGGCACAACAACGGGCACCATTACCGATTTGGACGGAAAATTCAGTCTGCACGGCCTGAAGAAAGGCCAGACCCTTGCCATCCGGTTTATGGGCTACGAGAGCCAGGAGCTGGTTATCGGTGAAAGTACTTTTTATCGTATTGTTCTGGACGAAAGCACTAAAGTACTTGATGAGGTAGTGGTTACGGCATTGGGGATTGCCCGCCAGAAACGCGAAATCGGTTATTCCACCGAGCGCATTGAAGCCACGGTGGTTACCGATTCCAAGGCAGCCAATGTGCTCAATGCCATCTCGGGCCGTGCCGCCGGGGTACAGATTTCGCAACCCGACGGGGTGGAGGGCGGTTCAACGCGCATCGTCATCCGCGGCAACAACAACATTGGTTCCGACAACCAGCCGCTGATTGTGGTGGACAATATCCCCATCGAAAACACGCCCGGCCTCACCAATATCGGCCGCGGAGTGGACTGGGGCAGTGCCATCAACGACCTGAATGCTTACGACATTGAGAGCATGACGCTGATGAAAGGCGGCCCGGCCTCGGCCCTTTATGGGTCGCGGGGTGCCAATGGCGTGCTTTTTATCACCACCAAAAGGGGAACCAAACAAAAAGGCATCGGGGTTACCTATAACACCGACGTGAAAGTGAGCACCCCCTATCTTTTCCGCGATGTGCAGAATGTGTATGGCCATGGCGGACCTATCTCGCTGACTCCTCCCAGCTTCCCCACTTCGGGCGACACCCTGCTCTATCCCGGAATCTACGGAAACGACCATCTGATTCTCAATCAACAGGGCGAAACATCGAGTACTTCTGCCGAGTTTGGCTACTACGGCTCGGCGGTGTCATGGGGGCCGCGTATGGACGGACAACTCATCAAATGGTGGGACGGAACGATGCGCCGTTGGGAGCCCCAGCCCGACAACCTGAAAATGCCATTCCACAACGGTTATACCACCACTCACAACGTCTCGGCCACGGGCGGCGGCGACAAAGGAACCATGCGCGTATCCTTTACCCGTCAGGACAACAAAGCCATTGTGGACAACAGCAACTTCGACCGCACAACGGTGAATCTTGGAGCCAATTTGAAAATTAGCGAGAAACTGGCAACCGATGTCAGTATGTCGCTCATGAAATATAACCGTCTGAACAGCCCTATGCTTGGCGAAGACCAGAATTCTTTCAACAAAGGGCTGCTTTATTCCTGGCCCAGAAGCTACCGGGGCATTGACCGTGAGTATTACGCCAATCCTGACGGCTCGCGCAACCCTCAGGAAGGTTATCCTTTCTTTTATGTCAGTCCCTCGCTTTGGTGGGATTATTATAACAACAACACCCGTCAGAAACGCGACAAATATACCGGTGCCCTGAGTCTTGTTTACGACCCCTTCGACTGGCTTAATATTCTGGGGCGCATGGGCATTGACTACACCATCGAGCAGTTTGAAACCCGCAACAAACCCACCGACCCGCTCGGATTGCAAAATGGCTACTATTCCAACGGCCTCTCGCGCAATATGGGCGATAACTACGACGTGATTGTCACCGCCGGAAAAGACGCCCTCTTTGGAGGTCAGCTCGATGTGAAACTCACCGCCGGCGCAAGTCGCTACAGCAAAGATTATTACGCCCTCAACGGACATTCGGGCACTTGGTATTATCCCAATATGTACACCTTTTTCAATTTCACCGAAACCACCTATGCGAGTGGTCCCAACAACACCACTATCGTTGACCATCCGGGCAACAACGCTTCGTCTATGGTTCCGCGCGAGAGCATCCTGCGAAAACGCAACAACTCGGCATATGCCTTTCTGAACTTAGCCTACAAACAAAGCCTTTTTGTGGAGCTTACAGGGCGTAACGACTGGTCGTCGGCCTTGCCTCAAGGCAAAAACTCCTATTTCTACCCTTCGGTGTCGCTGAGTTTTGTGCCAACCGAAGCTCTGCCATTAATGAAACGGCTACCCTGGATGAACTTCCTTAAAATTCGGGGGGGTGTGGCTCAGACGGCTACTGATACCGACCCGTATCTGCTGAGTTTTTACTACAACACGAAGCTCTTCGGCGGACAACAATCGTCGGGCTTTCCCGATATCATCCCTCCCCTCAATCTCAAACCGCAACGGGTGAATGCTTATGAGGCCGGACTTAATGCCAGCTTCTTCGAAAACATCATTGACCTCGACTTCACCTATTATTATCTGTATTCTTTTGATCAGATTATCCCCAACCTTCCGGTGGCCGTTTCGTCGGGAGCCAGCTATGTGATGACCAATGAGGGCGTACTGACCAACAGAGGATTTGAGGCGATTATCAACGTAGTAGCCTATAACACACGGAAGCTTCAGGTGAAAACAGGCCTCAACATCAGCCGCAACCGCAACAAGGTGGTGAGCTTAGGTGGCGATGCCGATACCTATCTGCTGGCCGATATCTGGGGGTTGAACGGCCCCGCAATGGTGCTTCAGGAGGGCGATGACTACGGAACTATCAGCGGCTACGACTATATCTACAAAGACGGACAACGCGTTCTGAACGATGCCGGAACAAAATATCTGATCACCGACACCCGTGTGCCTATCGGCAATGCCTCGCCCCATTTCATTGCAGGCTGGAACACTACCATTAAATGGAAAAACCTCAGATTCGGCATGTTGATTGACACCAAATGGGGCGGCGATATCTATTGCGGCTCGTATGTGATCGGGTTGCAAACCGGCCAAAGTCCCGAAACACTCAAAGAACGCGAAGGAGGCGGATTGCCTTATACCGACCCGGCCGGAAACACCAGCAATATTGGCATTATTTTGCCCGGCGTTCACGAAGACGGCACACCCAACACCACGGTGATACATTATTACTACAAATACCTGCCCAATGCCGGCGGCTGGGGCAAATTTGTCTCCACCCCCGGAATTGTCGAAAACACCTGGGTGAAGATGCGCGAAATGACTTTGGCCTACACCCTGCCACTCAACTGGATTCAAAAAAGCAGGTTGTTTCAAAGCTTGACACTCTCCATAACAGGCCGCGATCTGTTCTACATCTATAAAACACTGCCCGACAACATCAACCCCGAAGGCATCATGGGTTCGGGTAATGCGCAAGGATTTGAGTGGGCTTCAAACCCCGGAACCCGTTCGTTCACTTTCAGCCTGAGTGCAGGTTTTTAATCAACGCAAAAATGATCAAAGCCATGACAAAGACGATAAAAACCAGATTTGGCAAAATGCACCGGCTTAGCCTGAGTGTGTTGTGCATCGCGTTGGCACTCGTTTCGTGCACCAAAGATTTTGAAGAAATCAATACCAATCCGCACGGATTTACCAATGCCAGCAATGGGTCGCTGTTCAACCACATTATCTCGTCGCTGGTTCCCACCGGCAACGAAATGTTTTATATCCAGAACGAAATCCTCTACAAACAAACCCAACAGGCTGCACTCACCCGCGCAGCATGGGGCAACTACACCCTCGGGACAGAGGATGTGTGGAAAAACTACTATTCCACCCTTCCCGATTTCAGGGAGCTCGAAAAGCGCCTTGCAGCCTATGACACCACTGGCGAGGTACGCAACATCGAGGCGATGCTTAAAATTACCCTTGCCCTGAAAACCTTTAAACTCACCGACATCTTTGGCGATATGCCCTTTTCCGAAGCAGGCTACGGTTTCCAGAACCTTGACTATCTGAGGCCAAAATACGACAGCCAGCGTGAAATTTATCTGAGCCTGCTCAGCGACCTGGAATGGGCTGCAGACCATATTCGCCCGGCAGCCGTTGCCAAAGAGCCATTCAAGAGTTTTGTGCCATTCGATAAACTTTTTGGCGGCGACATGACCAAATGGCTCAAACTGGCCCATTCGCTTCGCCTGCGCCATGCCGTGAGGATGTATGAAAAAGAGCCTGAGTTGGCCGGTGCCATCATCAGCGACATCATCGGGAATGAAAGACCGGTGTTTTACGGCTACGACTTTATCACTCCAAAGCTTGAGAGCGCCTGTTTGTGGCCCGCCGCCGCCGGATTCAAACACGAAGCCCTCAACTGGTCGTTCCGCGAGCACAACAACCTGCGCATGGGCGAGGTCATCTGGCATCAGCTTTCGACCAACGACAATGCCGACGGGAGCGGTATCAGCGACCCGCGTGCCTATATCTTTTTCGAGACCAATAACGCCAATCAGTGGAAAGCCTACCCGCAACCCGCGCCGGCCGACACCCCTCCATCGGGCGGAATTCCTTACGGAAGCCATCGCGACCAAGATGGTGCTTTCGATATTAAAGGCGAAACCAGCATCTATTCTGCCTTCAATTATTTCATAGTGCGCGACGAAGACCATATCCCCATCATTTTTATCACCGGTGCCGAGCTGCATTTTCTGAAGGCCGAAATTTTCTTCCGCGGATTAGGTGTACCCCAGGATAAGATGCAAGCCGAGATTGAATACCTTAATGGTATCAATGCCTCGGTAGAATGGTGGATGCAGGTGGCAGCCGGCTCCACACTCCCAAACTCGGGACTGCGTTTCCCGGCCATGATCCACATCCCGACAAACCTCAGCTCGGCCAGTGTTCAAAACCGCTGGGGTTTCTGGAACGCCACCGACGAAGAAACCAAGCTGCGATTTATCTACGCACAGGCCTGGCTCGATGCCTTCAGACAACCCGATCAGGCTTATGCACTCGTCAGACGAACCGCCAAAACACCGCGCACCGATGAGCCCGTGCAACATTTCCGGCTGCCTTATCCTCCTTCGGAAGTTGCTTACAACGCTGTAAAACTCAACGAAGCCATTCAACGACAGGGTGGCGACAATCCCGAAAACAAACTCTGGTGGATGCCCTGACAGTTTTTATCATTGTAATAATTTTAGAAAAATATTGATGACCATCTTCATGACCAAAACAATTAAATCTTTCAACCTATGAAAAAAAATCTCCTCTATTTCATCGCCCTGCTTTTGTCGCTCAACGGCGCAACAGGGCTTATGGCGCAATCCAATCAATACCTGCATTTCGATCGTGTGGACGACTTTGTAGTATTGGACAACGCCTCGCAATATGTGAGCGGTACCAATAAGCTGACCATAGCGGGCTGGTTTTACTGCGACCAACTGGCTTATGGGCAGGGTTATATGGGATTTCGCAGCGGAACGGGTACGGCCGAGATGTATCTGATTCAGCTCAACAACGGAGTGCTCGAGTGCCGCGTGAAAACCACCACAGGTCTGCACGAATATGTCTCGCCCGCTAATACGGTGATCCCACAGGTGTGGCAACATATTGCATGGATTCTTGATGTCAATACGGTGAAACTATACGTAAACGGAAACCTCAAAGGAAGCTCGCCGGCTTCGGGGATTTTTCAGGGAACCAATGTGCCTTTTGGCATTGGCAAAAGTCTCTTAGGCGGTTTTAACTTCGTGTTTGGCGGCCGAGTTGACGAAATCACTGTGTGGAAAAAAGCCCTCAGTCAGTCTGAAATTCAGGCTATGATGCAGGACGAACTCACCGGCAGCGAAGAAGACCTCGAGCTCTACTATAAATTCAACCAGGGTGTGCCGGGCGGCGACAATACGTCCATCACGCACCTGAAAAGCGAAGTGGGCGCTCCTGAACGCAATGCCCAACTGATGAACTTTGCCCTTACCGGCGAAACCTCCAATTTCAACGGAACCCTCAACACCAATTATCAGGCTATCTCGTTCCCACAAATCGCGGATAGATTGGTGTCGCATCCGCCTTTTACCATCGAGGCCACAGCCACTTCCGGACTGCCTGTGTCGTTTGAAGTTGTTTCGGGTCCGGCCACCATCGAGGGCGACTTAGTTACCCTTACCGGACAGGCCGGAACCGTCACCATTAAAGCCACACAACCCGGCAACGAGCAGTTTAATCCTGCCGTGCCGGTGATCAACAGCTTTGCCGTGCTTGACCCGGCCACTTTTGTGCCGGACATCAATGTGCGCAACCCGCTGCCCGGAACGGTGTATATGCCAAACCTCACGCCAATCCAGCTTTCGGCTGTGGCTACCATCGGCTACCCCGCACTTTTCCATGTTACAGGGCTGCGCTTTGAGGTGGAAGGTCAGGTGATTTATGGTAAGGATTTGTATGCCAACAGCCATTATACCGCTTGGTGGACGCCCTCGGCCTACGGAACACACACCATCAACATTGTTTCGACCAACAATTATGGCGCTTCGGGCGTGCAAACCGTGCAGGTGAACATCGTTCCGACAGCAGAAGACATGACCGTGACGGCTGCCGAAGGCGTCTGGCTCAACCCCTCTACGGCTACCCAAACCGTTGAGGCCACCCTGCCGTGCTATGTGGGTGCTTTCCAGCAGATTACGGTAACGCTAACCGTGAGCTGCCCCACCGGCGGTTGCGGTGAGTGGGACCGCGTAGCCAGCGTGGAAGCCATGGGCATCGAAGGCCGCTGGTTCGAGATCATCCGCTATATCACCCCTTATGGCGTGCCCTGCCAGCATACCATTGATCTGACAGACTACGCTTCGCTCCTGCAAGGGAAAGTGAAATTCCGCTTCAACTGCATGACACTCGACAACGGCTTCCTCTATAAGCTGACGCTCAACTACAACAAAGGAACCCCACAATATCTCTATAGCTCGGTTTACGAAATCTGGCACGACATTTATCCTTTTGGCGACTATGCCAATCTGCAGCCAGTGGAAAACGTCACTTTCAAATTTCCTGACAATGCCGTTGCTTCCACTTTCAAACTCGTCTCGTCGGGGCACGGATGGGGCAGTCTGAACACGGGAAACGCCGCCGAATTCTACAATGCAAAACACCATATCTGGGTAAACGGTCAGGAAACCTTTGAGCAGCATAACTGGAAAGTGTGCAACCCCAACCCCGATGGATGCCAACCACAAAACGGAACATGGTATCACAACCGCGCCGGCTGGTGCCCGGGCTCAATAGCCCCCTGGTTCGACTTTAATATGAACCCTTATGTGGGAAGTAACCCCATTACTCTTGGGTATCGCTTTGCTGAAAACTATGTTGACCTATGCCATCCGCACCATCCCGACTGCGTAACAGGAGTAACCTGCGCCGATTGCAACGACGGCTATAACCCCGAACTGCACGTGGCGGCCAATTTGGTCGTTTACTCGGCCAACCCCATCGTTGGTATTGATCCCAACTACCACAGTGCCGATGTCTCGGTATCGCCAAACCCCACAAACGGACTACTCACCCTGCGTTACAGCGGTTACGAACTTTTCAGCGATGCCATCGTAAAACTGCACGACACCAAAGGCAATGCCATCTGGCAAACACGCTGGAACGGCAGCGAACTGAAAGCCGACCTGAGCCACCTGCCCAAAGGCGTGTATGTGATGACCGTCGAATCGGGACGAAAAACAGAAACAAAAAAGATTGTGCTTCAATAAGATATCTGCATTCCAACTACAAAAATATCCGCCGAAACCGGCGGATATTTTTTTGTGATGAAAGCCTGACCTTCATGGCTGTCGTAGATGTATGAATGGAGGGTTGATGGGCAGCCCGGGCTTGACTGTTTAGTTTTTTTTTGGGGAATATCATCCTACGCAAACGAAAACAAATCCACATTACATCCTTTTCGCTATTAGAAAACAGAACTAATCTTTTGCAATTCTTCAACCAAACCAAAAGTCGTTTTTAAACTTGGTTCATAACTCCAATTTTGAGAGCAAAGTGGATAAGGTTTAAAGTAGCTCACAAGATGCCTTTCGCTGAATGGTTACGATAATATATACTTATTGCTTTTTTGCCAGAAGCACCGTTTGTGTATCCGGAAAATCACTTTGAATCTCGTACAATTGTAAATTACTGATTTTATTCAAATCTTCTTTGTAGCAATAGATAAAATCGCCTAATGTATTATATTCGTTGTCAATAATTACCTTTATTTCACCATGTGTTTTTTCAGCATAGAATTTTATCGAAGGAGCTAAATACCAATTACATATAACACTTTTTTGACTTTTAATATTATTACAATTTAGAATATTTGCCGCTACATTTTTGGTATTGGCATCTCGTTTCCATTCAATTACATATTTTGTGTTAATGCTTTTTATGAAATGATATCCTAAGGGTAAAGCAATCAAGCCAAACAAGAACAATCCGACAAGCCAGGCTGCTTTTTTTAATCTCAATGAAACCCAATTATGTAAGTCAATACCAATATGAAAAACGGTTAAACCTGCCAGAGGAATAAAAAACAAAGAAGTCCTCTCTGTTGGGAATGGTATTTGAAAAAGGTAGAACTGCAAGACAGCAGCAGCAATCATCGTCGCCAGCAAAGCAAAAACATAATTGAGCTGCGTTTGATTTTTTCGCAAAAGCAAAATGATCATCAGACCAAAAAATACAATTAAAATTGCATGATAGATCCTTTGCCAAAAAAACTCTCCATAATAACTCAGGTAAATAGACCTATGGATCAGAACTCTTAGAGTTGACACAATAAAACCTTGCTGTCCGCCAAAATACAGCTCTTTGTTTTCCTGCAAAACTAAAAGCTGATTGTAGATATTTCTGATGTGATGGATATCGAGTGCCAAAACAAGCACAAGTCCAATATAGACATGCAGGTTGTTTTTTATTGGTTTTTGATAGCGGTGGCGCAATAACTTTAGTAAAAAAAACGACAATAGTGCAATATTCAGATTGATAAGGATAAAATTGGAATAGGCAGCCAGCAAGCTAAAAAGCATCGAAAAAAAGAAGTTACGGGCTACAAGTTTAGTATTTTGTACATCATCATCTTTAAGATAGAAGAAAACAGCGAGCAAGCCAAAACCCATAGCCAACCCATAGCCTCTTGCAACCGAAAAGAAATCAAGTAGATATGGATTAAGCAGCATCAAAACCATTCCAAAAAGAAAAAGAAATATATCTTTCTGCCAGCGCTTGAGAAGCAACCATACAGCAAGGCTATACACAAAAAATGCCAACACATTAGGAAAACGAAGCGCCAGTTCGGAACTGCTGCCTGTGATACGATAACTCTGGCGCATCAACCAAGTGTTGAGAAAATGATTGTTGGCAGTATTTTTATATGGTGTCCATTCAACCGTTGGATTTATAATTGTAAAAGTATTACATTCATCATGTGTGAAAGCTACACTAAAAGCTCTAATGCCGATATACCCAAACAGAAAAAGGAATATGAGAGTAAAAAGCACTAAGCTAACCCGGGAGCGAATATTCATTTTGTTAAACTTTGATAATGAGATGAATATCAAAAACCTTAGTACATGACAAAAATCACAAACAATTGATATTCAGATAAATGTGTTAATAACTTGGTAATAACTTTTTTGACT
>JBDHYV010000049.1:0-12772 GCA_039811545.1 Bacteroidales bacterium
TAAAGAAGGCAAGCAACTGATTGTGCCTTTAGAAAAATATGGGATACGTCTGCTTTCGATCGGATTTTTTGTGGATACTGACAAACCGCTCATCTGGCGTGGTCCCATGGCAACAAGTGCCCTCAACCAGTTGCTCTCGGATGCCGACTGGGGTGTACTCGATTTTCTTGTGATTGACCTCCCCCCGGGAACAGGCGATATCCAGCTTACATTGGCTCAATCTTATTCCATCACTGGAGCTGTGGTGGTAACTACACCGCAAAAAGTGGCTTTTGCCGATGTCAGACGTGCTGCAACCATGTTCCGTCAAGATAAACTGACCATTCCTTTGCTTGGACTGATCGAAAATATGGCTTATTTCACGCCAGCGGATATGCCTGAAAAACAATATTATATCTTTGGAAAAGGTCATGGACAGGCCTTTGCCGATGCACTCGATGTCCCGCTTTTAGGCCAGATTCCCATTGTGGAACAAATCGCTAAAAGTGGCGATACAGGTAGCCCTATAGCCCTTGATGATCATAGTCCGGTGGCCAAAGCCTTTATCGAAGTGGCCAACAAAATCAAGGCAATGGTTCGTTAACAAATTGTTTTATCTCAATCCAACAACAAATGTCTGACAGTAAAGAAATTTTAGAACGTAAGGTGAAAAACCTGATTGAACAGGTGAGGCCTTATCTGCAACAAGATGGCGGCGATATCAATTTTGTGAATATCACCGATGATATGGTGGTCAATGTTGAGCTTACCGGAGCTTGCGGAAGCTGCCCTTATAGCACGATGACTCTTAAAAACGGTGTGGAAAGTACCATCCGCAAAGCTCTCCCCGAAATAAAAAGCGTTGAAGCTGTTAACCTGTACTAGGCTCTTGGCTGAACAAAAAAATCCGGTAAACTCAGAAGTAGTTTGCCGGATTTTTTTTGCATAGATTTCAGGTTTTCAGGGAATGAATTTGCTGCCGATGGGCATTCGTCGCCCCACCCCGAAAGCTTTGGACGACACCCTCAAAACCGGGGCAGCTTGTTTTCGCTTATACTCGTTCAGGCTTACTAACCGGAGAACCTTTGCTACCGTTGTGGCATCGAAACCTTCTCTGATGATTTCGGCAGTACCTTTTCGGAGTTCAATGTGGCGGAAGAGTATCTGGTCGAGGTGGTCGTAGTCGGGCAAACTATCACTATCCTTTTGGCCAGGCCTCAGCTCGGCCGATGGTGGTTTGGTAATGGTGTGCAGCGGAATGATTTCTTTTTCGCGGTTGATGTAATGCGCCAGTTCATAAACTTGTGTCTTATATACATCGCCCAACACGGCCAGCCCTCCGTTCGTATCGCCGTAAAGTGTTCCGTATCCAACGGCAATTTCACTTTTATTGCTGGTATTGAGGAGGATAGATCCAAATTTATTTGATACAGCCATCAACAATACCCCACGGATTCGGGCCTGAATGTTTTCTTCGGTAACGTCGGCAGGTTTGTTTTGGAAAACGGGTTGGAGCTCGTTGACAAAGGCGTTGAAAAGTGAGGCAATGTCAATGGTTTCTGTTGGCGCACCGAGGTTGCGTGCCAGATCGAGTGCATCGGTGATGGAATGGGGCGTTGAATAGGCCGAGGGCATGAGGAGCCCCGTTACATTTTGCGCTCCGAGGGCACTGACGGCCAACGCCATCGTAACAGCCGAGTCTAATCCGCCCGAAAGTCCAAGCAAAGCCCGGCTGAAGCCTTGTTTGATAAAATAATCCCGTATGCCCATCACTAAGGCATCATGAATGAGTACGATCTCGTCCGGCAAGGCATCATTCGTCATTACAAAGCCCTGCCGAAGTATGGATAGATCAATCGTTTCGATGGCTTCAGCAAAAAGCGGTAAACGATGTGCCAACTGTCCTTTGTGATCAAAAACCAAACTGCCGCCATCAAAAAGAATATCGGTCTGTGCTCCGGTTTGGTTTAGAAAAATAAACGGGAGGCCGGTTTTTCGGGCGATTTTTTGCAACGATTCTTGCCTTTCGGCAGCACGTGAGGCGTGAAAAGGCGAAGCAGCAATATTTAGGATAAATTGGGGTTGATGCTTTTCGATTTCTCTCAGCAAAAATTCTTCGTCCGACGCAATGTGGTCAACAAGGCCCTCGCCGATAAGGACAAAAATTTTGATGCCTTTGAAATGAAGGACAGAAGATTCATCGCCGCAATCAAAATGGCGCGACTCGTCGAAAAGGTCGGTGTTTTTTAATTGGTGTTTGTGAAAAAACCGAACCTCGCCTGCATGACAGAAAGCTGCTGAATTAAAAAATCTTTTGTTGTCGGCCTCGACCGGACTTGGAATCCCGATGATACATGCAGTTTTTTCGCAGGCATCGGCAATCTGTTTCAGGCTTTGAGAGCACTGTTTGCCAAAACTGTCATATTCCAGAAAATCGTTTGCCGGAGCTCCGCCAATCGCCAATTCCGGGAAAACGACCAAATCGGCTTCAAGGGCTTCGGCTTCACGGATGGCCAAAATGATTTTTTCGGTGTTTCTTTCAAAAAAACCATTCTGGAAATCGAGCTGTGCAAGGGTAATTTTCACATTATCTGTTGTTTAAAACAGGAAGCCGAGCTGAAGCTCAAGAAAATTGGCAATGCCTTTGTGTTCAATTTTGGGGTCAACGGTGTTCTGATCTTTCAGGATGTCGAACAGGTTGTTGTTGAAGCGGATGCCTGCCGTAAGTTTGGAGCTGCCGCCAAGATTGTAATATGCTCCGGCACCAAGAATCATCGCAAAGCGGCTGTATTTCACTTGTTTGTTCACATTAACGCCTTCTTTGACAGTCGAGGTGCCCTGATTGTCAATAAAAGTGTCGTCGGCCTTTGCGCCGGTGCAGAATCCAAGCCCAAAACCTGCTTCGCCATAAAAAGTGAACTCGTTCACTTCGTCGGTTTTCATGCGCATCACGGCCGGAATTTCGATGTATTTAAGATGCAACACACGGTTCATGGTGCCGGTGGTAAAATCCGAAGCACCTTCAAGTTTCATCTTGTGAGGATAGCTATATGCTCCGTTCAGATAAATGACATTGAATCCGCTATGAATGGCATAATTTTCCATCACATTCACATCGGCCATAAATCCCCAGTTGAAACCTGCTTTTACGCCGTTTCTTTCATACCCGTCAGAGGTGGGTTTTATCCAGGCAATGGAAGGGCCGAGTTTGAAACCAAACTGAAATGCTTTTTCTTGTGCAACAAGCTGTCCGGCAAGAAAAACAAAAACTAAAAAAACAAGGATTCGTTTCATAAAAATGCTTTTTTGGGCAAATTTACAAAGAAAATCCAATGGCGACTAATGAAACAAAATTATAGAATAGCTATAATGAAATTCATCCTGTTACTGTGGTCGCTGATTTGTCGGTTTGTTTCTTTGGCTTTGTTACTTTTGCATCATGCTTGGATATGGTCGCGATTCATTTTTGAAGAGGCAAAGCCTCAACTTGTCGCCCGGACGGATTGCCTGGCACCGATTCTGGGCTAATCCCACAGGAACGGCCGCTTTTATATTTGTAGGCTTCGTGTGCTTTATTGCTCTGGCCGGCAGCCTGATGGCGCCAGATCCCACGCCTAACGCCAATCGGCAGCTCCTTGAAATTGGCACCATGCCACCGGGTTTTTCGGTGAATATGCTCAAAGTACCGGTCGAAGAAAGCCTTCCGCCAGTGAACTGGTTTGACAAAATGCTCTTTGGCCAGAAAGATCGTTTTGTTTATCTGCCTGTTGAAGATATTGTTTTTAGCAACGACAGCCTTCAGGTACGTCTGTTTGTGGCCGCCGACGATGAACCCGGCGAAATAAAGACCTTTAGTTTAGCTGAATTGGCAGGATCGGATTTTGTGATACCTGACACATCAGACAAAACAGCACAACTGAAGCAATGGATTGAACATGAAAGAATTGTCCGGAAAGTTTTTATTCTTGGAACCGACCAATACGGGCGCGACATGCTCAGCAGGTTGATGTTGGGAAGCCGCATCAGCTTGGCAGTAGGATTCATTTCGGTGGCCATTTCGCTGATTATCGGTATTGCTTTGGGAAGTATTGCCGGTTACTTCAGAGGCTGGATTGACGATGTCATTGTCTGGGTCATCAATGTCGTTTGGTCAGTGCCAACGCTCTTGTTGGTCATTGCCATTACCTTTGCTCTTGGAAAAGGCTTTTGGCAGGTTTTTATTGCCGTTGGTCTGACGATGTGGGTCGAAGTGGCCAGGGTGTGCGCGGACAAATGTTGTCAGTCCGCGAAAAAGAATATGCCGAAGCGGCTGTTTCTCTCGGTTTTTCCCATTTTAGAATCATCACTCGGCATCTTCTTCCCAATGTCATGGGGCCGGTCATCGTGATTTCGGCAGCCAACTTTGCCTCAGCCATCCTCATCGAGGCGGGATTGAGTTTTCTGGGTTTGGGAGTGCAGCCTCCTGTGCCAAGCTGGGGTGGCATGATCAAAGAAAATTATGCCTATATCATTTTAGACGCAGCGTATTTGGCTTTATTACCCGGATTGGCGATCATGCTAATAGTGCTGGCTTTTATGCTGATTGGAAACGCCTTGCGCGATGCTTTGGATGTGAAACAAATTTAGGCTCGAAAGCAATTTGAACCTTGAGCCTCGGGCATTCCTGTTGGTTTGCCAGAAAACATGGACTGAGATTTTTGCGAAATGTCCGGTATTACTCTGATCCAGATATTATTGGACTGGGCCGCCACAAATACAAAGTGCGCTTTATCAAAAAAATATCAAAAAAACTAAGAGCTGATATTAGAGTTTGCATCATTGTTGTATAATTTTGCAGTAAACTATTTTGAAGCAAAACCATTGAGCGTCACGCTCGTGTATTCCAACCATCATTGAACCGTGGCTTCTTTTTTCTTGTCGCTTCGGAATAGAGAATATTCTCTCATAGTGTGTTTATAATTTAGGATGAAATGAAAAAAACTATTTTCTCTTTCCTGATCCTTATGTGCATGGTTGTTACGGCTTCAGCGCAAATTGATCTCAACAAAGTTGCAAAACGTAGTGTAAAAAAAGCCGAGAAAAGCGTGGAAAACAGGGTTGAGCGGCGGATTGACAGAGGTGTTGAAAAAACGCTTGATGAAGCTGAGAATGCGATTGACGAAACGGCGAAGGGGGATGATGGAAAAAGGAAAACAGAGAAACCTGTTAAAAAAGCCCAAAAGACAAACGACGACATTATTCAGAAAACCGGTCAAGACACAGACGCAACCCAGGAGATTGGCCAATCCACTGAAACAATGCCGCAAGAGCAGATGAAGCCTGAGTTGGTTTGGGCTAAATATGATTTTGTTCCAGGAACAGAAATCATTTTCGAAGACAACCAAGAAGGTGAGCAAAACGGCGAGTTTCCAAGCAAATGGGACTTGGATAAGGGCAGTGTTGAAAATGCCAAATTCGATAATCAAAATGTAATCTATTTTATTAAATGCAATGCCAATGGAGGAGGAAACATCGTTCCGTTGCTTAAAAATAACACTTCCGATTATCTTCCTGAAGATTTTACTGTTGAATTTGATGCTTATTTTGGAGAACAATCAAGCAACTATTATGTGTATTTTGCCGATACTAAAAACCAATCTAAGTTAGATAAAACCATGCGAGCCGATGAAAAATGGGTGAGATTTGGCAAAAATGGAGGAGAACACAAACAAGATATTGAACGGAAATTTTACCCGGGTTTTTCAGGAGTTAAAAACGATTTAACCTCAAAATGGCGTCATATTGCAGTTTCATTTAACACCAGAGCATTAAAGGCATATATGGATGATGCACGCATTTTGAATATACCTAATTTAGGTTACAATCCAACAGGCATTTCGCTGGCTTACCATAACCCGAGCGGAACAACCGTGGGATATGTCAAAAATATCCGAATAGCTAAAGGAGCTGTGCCGCTCTACGACAAGGTGCTCACTGATGGCAGGTTTGTTACTACAGGAATCAAGTTTGATGTTAATAAAGCTGCGATAAGGCCCGAAAGTGCAGGTACAATCAGTTATGTCGTTAAAATGATGAATGACAACCCTATGCTCAAGTTTTCTGTCGAAGGTCATACCGACAGCGATGGGGATGAAATCACAAACCTAAAACTTTCTGAATCACGTGCTAAGGCTGTAATGGATAGACTAATTGAGCTTGGAATATCCCAGAATCGGCTGGCCTTCAAAGGTCATGGCGAAAGTAAACCAATGGCAGGAAACGATTCTCCCGAAGGTAAAGCGCAAAACCGCAGGGTGGAGTTTGTGAAGTTTTGATTTCCTCTTATGACTATTCAATCCTACCACATGCTTTGAATAAAATGGGAGAGTCAACAACGTTTAGCACCATCGAAAGAAAAAATCACATGAAATCAAAATTAAGCTTTGTCAAAATTTTAGCTTCATCAATAGTTTTCCTCCTGTTAACCAATCAAGTTTTGCGAGCTCAAACCTCCTGCAGCCGGCTTGATGAGAACCATTTTGCAGAACTGTTACGTGAAGCTGCAAGGCTCGAACAAGCCGGCGACGAAGCCGCTGCAGCATCTCTCATGGAACAGGCCGCTCAACTAACGGCAGCTGACCTTGAGCAAGCCATCGCACAGCCCATACCCGACTCTCAGAGGCTTTATTGCAAAGATAACCCAACGGTGCGACACATCGCCTGTATTCTTCGACTTACAGCAAGGGTTGAATTGACAGGCAATTCCGAATTGGCAGCTCAAGGTATGCAACGCGCTGCCGAAGGTGTTGACTTTTGGACAACGCAGTTTGCCCAGACCATTCCACCCGTTGGAGATGAACTGTGCAAAGACTATCTGGCCTGCATTTTCAAAGCATTGGCACAAAGAGAGTTAATCGGCCTGGCACACAGCGAGGTTGACGATATGTTGTGGGCAAAAGCAAACGAGATTCTCGAAAAAGGGTGCGAACCATGCGAAACCAAGTGGGTGGCCGTTGGCAAGGTAGATATCCAGTGGCATACCGAAAATGACGATGTTACGATATCGGGCTATGCCCAATGGGAAAATTTTCATTTAATACCTCATTTGACTGAGTTGGAAGAAAAGTGTATGCATCTTGAATTTGACGACCGAAAAACTTTCCCTTATGCCTGTAACGGTGGCGTTGTTACACACAAAGGCGGAAAGATTGACACCCGCCTGCTTATGACCGATGGAGATGATACTTTCGCGAAAGAAATGGTGGAAGGTAATTTGATGATCTGCGGCGATAATACCGTTGCAGCCACCGAACTACGATTGATTTCATACCTTGGGTTCGATGAAACAGGCCAATCAGCCGAAATTTCTCTTACCCCTTATCTGGCGGCCATCAAGGGGCGCAGACCTTTCAGCGTAAGTACGAATGTTACCAATGATGAAGTCCCATCATACGTGGCTAAATTCAAATTTATGTTCTACCCTGTCAGCGGTTGGGAAACAGATGCTTTGTTTTCGCCCTATCCAACCCAGCGATGAGTAAACCGATTTATTTTGAAAAGCGGCATTTCAGCAGATTGTTTTCGGGGGTGAAACAACCGGATAGTTCAATCTCACAATTGCAATAAATTAGGGAGTAGCCTGTCATGAGATTTGCCCATCGCTGGAGCATGCCTGAAGGAAACAGATCCAAGACGTTTCCGGAAATTATCCTTGCTTATCGAAAGATACTTAATGCATTCTCTTATTCATTCAAAAGTAACAATTTACCCTAACCTATTCAATTACAATCAAATGAAAAAACTATTTTCAATTCTGATGACCCTCGTCATCGCATTGGCCGTTTCAGCTCAATCTCCTGATTATATGAACCAAAAACAGTTTGAAATAAAGTCGGGGAAGGTTGTTTATAAAATCGAAGGAAAAACAAAAGGTACAAAAACCATCTGGTTTGATGACTATGGCCGCAAACAATACACCCACACTGAAACAACGACCAAAATGATGGGGATGACCATGAAGAGCGAAACAATGCAGATCAAAGATATGGAGTATGTTTATGACCTTAATCTTATTGAGAAAACTGGTACCAAAATGAAGCTTCAGGAGGCCAACGATATGATTGCAGTAACCCGATCAACTACTTCAGATGCTGAATTGTTCAAAATGGGAAAGCAGATGGAAAGCGATCTCGAAGGCCGTGAAGAGGGGACGGAAGAGTTTTTGGGCCGAAGCTGCAAGGTGTATTTTGTCGGCAAATTAAACGGAAAATCGCTGATTTACAAAGGAATAGTTTTAAAAACAACAATGGATATGGGCGGAATTCTTGGAAGCACGGCCGAAGAAGCAGTTGCCTTTGAGGAGAATATTTCAGTGCCGGCTTCACAGTTTTCAATTCCGAGCGGATTCGAAATTACCGAAGTGTCATTTGGAGGCTTTCCTGAAATCGAGAATGAATAGACAATTTTAACATTAACATCGAACGCAAACATAGGATTGATGAATTAAGCCGCCTAACCTCGGCCTATTCTAGATTTCATTTTGAATTGTGAGACAAAAAAAGGCTTCTTTGGCCTGACAAACTACGTCAGATTGGTTTCGCGCAGGGCATCATTCAGCGATGTTTTCAGGTCGGTTGAGGCTTTTCTTTTCCCAATAATCAGGGCGCAGGCTACCTGAAACTCACCGGCCGGAAACTGTTTGGATACTGTTCCGGGAACAACGATGGATCTTTCAGGCACAAAACCTTTATATTCAACGGTTTGGCTGCCACTGACATCAATGATGCGCGTGGAAGCTGTCAGCACGACATTTGCACCGAGCACCGCCTCTTTCTCAACGCGCACACCTTCGACCACAATGCAGCGGGATCCGATAAAACAATTGTCTTCGATGATGACGGGTGCAGCCTGCACGGGTTCGAGCACCCCGCCTATGCCTACACCGCCGCTCAGATGTACATTTTCGCCAATTTGAGCGCATGAGCCAACCGTGGCCCAGGTGTCAACCATTGTTCCACTGCCCACCCAGGCACCGATGTTCACATAGCTGGGCATGAGAATAACGCCTTTCGACAGAAAAGCACCGTAGCGTGCAACAGCTTGTGGCACAACCCTTACGCCTTGGGAGGCATAATCTTTTTTCAACGGAATCTTGTCGTGAAACTCCAAGGGGCCGGCTTCAGTCACTTCCATCTTTCGAATTGGAAAATAAAGAATAACGGCCTTTTTAACCCATTCGTTCAATTGCCAGCCATCATCCGATTTCTCGGCTACCCGAAGCCGGCCTTTGTCTAACATCTCAATTACTTCATTTATGGCATGTTGATATTCAGCCTCATGCAATAATGATCTGTCGTTCCATACACGTTCAATTTGTGCTGATAGTGTTTTCATGACGATTGGGGATTTTAAGGATGCAAAGCTACTAAACCCCGTTGAGAGAAACACCTAAAAGCCTCAGATGCTGAAATTTTGCTAATTTTGCGGCTCAGAAAAATCCACCGATGGGTAGAATTTTAGCCATAGATTTTGGTCAAAAACGTAGCGGAATCGCCGTTACCGACCCTTTGCAACTGATTGCCAATGGGTTGAAAACCGTAGAGAGCGGCCGATTAGTGGAATTTCTGAAAGAATACGTGTCTATGGAAGCAGTTGATTGCATTGTGGTTGGCGAGCCTCGCGATATGCACAACGAACAATCTGACGCCAGTAGGTTTGTCGAACCTTTTGTCAGACGGCTTCGTGATGCAATGCCTGGCATGAAAATTGAACGTTTCGATGAGCGTTTCACCTCAAAAATGGCTTTCCAAAGTATGATTGATGCCGGATTGGGCAAAAAACGTCGCCAGGATAAGGAACTCGTTGATACCATCAGCGCTACCCTTATTCTGCAGTCGTATCTGAATTTTATTAAGAATAAAAGAGACTAAACCAATGATTTTGCCGATAGTGGCGTATGGCCACCCAACCCTGAAAAAGAAGGCCGTTGACATTGATGCCGCCTATCCAAACCTCAAACAGCTCATCGCCGATATGTGGGAAACCATGTATAATGCGCACGGGCTTGGATTGGCAGCACCTCAGGTAAACCGTTCAATCCGGCTTTTTTTGGTAGATGCTACACCTTATGCCGATGAGATTGAAGGCGCAAAAGATTTCAAGAAAGTGTTTATCAACGCCCATATTACCGAACTTTTTGAGCCCGAAGTGGTGATGGACGAAGGCTGCCTGAGCATCCCCGGACTGAACGAAGAAGTGCCCCGAAAAGATAAAATCGTCATTCGTTATGTGGACGAAAATTTTGTGGAACATACAGAAACCTATGAAGGCTTTCTTGCTCGCGTAATTCAACACGAATATGACCATATTGACGGGATGTTGTATGTGGAGCGGATTTCACCTTTCCGCAAAATGCTTATCAAGGGGAAGTTGCGCGACATCTCAGAAGGGAAAGTGGATGTGGACTATCGGATGATTTTTCCCGCACTGCGGAAACAATAACCTTTAAAAAAATAGATTGCTTAGTTATGAAACAGATGAAATGGATTGGAATCCTGCTGATTGCATTTGTCTTTTTGCAATGTCAGAATCAGGGGAAACAGGCTACTTTGACCACCGGACAGGAGATTGAGGCGCTCGAACAGAAGCTTTTCGGACAGGACGATGCCTACAATGAGCAAGATGCCCTTCGGCTGATGAAGCTTTATCTGCGTTTTGCCGATTCGGCGCAGAACGATGAAAAAACTCCTGATTTTCTTTTCAAGGCAGCGGATATCAGTATGTTTCAGCAAAATGGCAAAATGACCATTGGGTTGTACAACCGGATTCTGGAACGCTATCCAAAACATCCCAATGCACCCATGAGCTTGTTTCTGAAAGCCTTTGTTTACGATAACCGCATTGGCGACACAGCTATGGCACACCAGTTTTACAGCGAGTTTATCCGAAACTATCCTGATCACGAATTTGCTGATGATGCTGAGGTGGCCATCAAAAATTTAGGGAAATCGCCCGAAGAGCTCATTCGCGAGTTTGAATCCATGAACCAATAGAACGGATTGTTCTGATAAAAAAAACAGCACGAAAAGGAAAATGCCTATTCGTGCTGTTTTTGTTTTTCACAGTTTTCGAAACCTCGGGTGATGCAATCGTTATTTGGCGTAGCTCACGGCGCGTGTTTCACGAATAACGGTAATCTTGATCTGGCCGGGATAGGTCATCTCGGTTTGGATCTTTTTAGAAAGGTCGAAAGCCAGCTTGTCGGCATCAGTATCCGAGATCTGGTCGGCTCCAACAATGACGCGGAGTTCGCGCCCGGCCTGAATTGCATAAGTTTTAACCACGCCGTGATATGAAAGAGCCATATCTTCGAGTTTCTTCAGACGTTGGATATAAGCTTCCACCACTTCGCGGCGCGCTCCCGGACGCGCCCCCGAAATAGCATCGCACACCTGTACAATAGGCGCAATCAGGGTTTCCATCTCAATTTCGTCGTGGTGTGCACCGATGGCATTGCAGATGTCGGGTTTCTCCTTGTATTTTTCGGCAATCTTCATCCCGAGGATGGCATGTGGCAGCTCGGCTTCGTTGGTTTCGGCAATCTTGCCAATGTCGTGAAGTAGTCCGGCGCGCTTGGCCGTTTTCACATTCAACCCTAGCTCGGCTGCCATCGTTGCGCTTAACTTGGCTACCTCAATGGAGTGCTGGAGCAGATTTTGGCCGTAGGACGAACGATATTTCATCCTGCCCACCATTTTCACGAGGTCGGGATGAAGGTTGTGAATGCCCAGATCAATCACCGTGCGTTTGCCGGTTTCGATGATTTCTTGTTCAATTTGTTTCTCTGTTTTGTTGACCACTTCTTCGATACGGGCCGGATGGATGCGTCCATCAGTAACGAGCTTGTGCAGCGATAGTCGTGCGATTTCCCTTCGCACGGGGTCGAAGCCCGAGAGCAGGATGGCATCGGGGCTGTCGTCAATGATGATTTCAACGCCTGTGAGGGCTTCCAATGCCCTGATGTTGCGTCCTTCGCGCCCAATGATGCGGCCTTTGATCTCGTCGCTTTCGATGTTAAAGACGGTAACGGTGTTCTCGATAGTGTGTTCGGCAACGGTGCGCTGAATGGTTTCCACGATGATTTTCTTTGCCTCGCCGGCTGCCGTCATCTTAGCTTCTTCCGTAATCTCCTTGATGTGAACCATTGCTTCAGAACGGGCTTCTTCCTTCATGCTTTCGATGAGCTGCTCTCGAGCCTCATGCGCCGAGATGCCCGAAATCTGTTCAAGCTGCTGAAGATGTTGTTCTTGCACCTTCCCAAGCTCTTCTTTTAACTTATCGAGTTCTTCCTGCCGGCGGTTCAGCGATGTCTGCTGGTCGGTGAGGGATTGTTTAAGCTGCTGAAGCTCTTTTTGTTTCTTGTTGAATTCCTCAAATTTGAGGTTAAGGCTCTGCTCGCGTTGTTGGTTGCGGTTTTCAACCTTCTGCATTTCGCGATTTTTTTCACCGATGGCTTTGTCGTGTTCGGCTTTGAGTTGAAGAAACTTTTCTTTAGCCTGTAACATCTTTTCTTTTTTGATGACTTCGGCTTTCTCTTTGGCTTCTTCGAGCAAGATGTCGCTCTTTTTAAGCACTGCCTTACGCAGCACTGTAGTTGTGATCACACCTCCCGTGAGGCCACCGGCAACGAGAAGAATGATGTAAAGGATGATTTCTCCCATTTCGCTTTTCAAGTGTTAAGTTAATAATGGAAGAAGGTTAACACAAACCACTTCAGCGCATCAAAATTAAAAACAATAAAAATATAAAAATTTTC
>JBDHYV010000050.1:0-12766 GCA_039811545.1 Bacteroidales bacterium
ATTCTCCAGTTTCTTCTGAATCGGTTGATAAATAGTGGCTGCGCCCTCGCCAAAACCAAATACCGGGCATTGCAGATTTCTTTCAAGGGCAAAGGCGGCGGCAGAAGTATTGGCGGGCAAGCTAGAATTCTGTGCATAAGCAGAAGCACCATAGAGTTTGTAAACTGTCGCAATGCTCCCATTGTTCAGTGCTTGGAGCAAGTCAGTGCCATCGGCATAAGAAATAAAATAGATCCCAATCTTGTTGGCATCAACTGTTGAAGCTCCTGCGGCAAGGGCTGTTTTTACATCGGTCACGAGGGGAATAAAGTTGGTTGTGCCCGGTTCAAATGCTATTGTTGCAATTACATTCCCGCCTTCAGAAGTGTACACATTCCGAACGGCCTCCATCAGCGAATTGCTCCAAAGGTCGTTACGAACCACTGCCACGATGCCTTCGATGGAATCGGACTGGAACATGGCGTTTAGTGCCTCTGCCTGATAGGTATCGGAAGGTGCAAAACGTAAGAAATTATCTCCTGGTAAAGCAAGTGAAGTTGCGACTGCCGAATGGGATACGAGCAGAACATTGTGAGTGTCAGCTAAAGACTTAAGCACCAACGCCTCCGTGCTTGAATAAGGCCCGAAAATAAGCCGAACTCCTTTTTCAATAAGTAACTGCATTTTAGTTTTGGCGTGGGCTGTATCTGATTTTGTGTCTTCAACAAGCAGCTCTACTTCAATATCAAGTTTGTTTCTGCTGATGAAATCTCGTATGTCGTGAAGGCAGATGTCAAGAGCAGCTTTTGTTTCAACTGCGTTCTGGCTGCCAATGCCGCTGAACCCGAGCAACGCCCCAATCTTTAGTGTTTCTGCCTGTTTTGAGGTTTCTTTTTTACACGCACTTGTTCCTATAACTATAGAAGCCAAAGCAAAAAAGAGGAGTGTTAGGGCAATGTTGGATGTTTTCATGGTATTTCAGGAGTTTATTTAGCAAATCAGCATCTTACTTGGAAGGCAAAAATAGGAATCATGCAGAAAGGGCTGTCACCTCTCTCACAAACTCATTTCTTTCAGTTTTCACAATTTCAAAGGAGGCTAAAAACGGGCATAGAGTTAGACTTGGTTTTGTTGTTCAATTCGGAGGCGTCCGATTAAAAGGTACCTAAAGTCACATTTCAGATGAGCCAATCAATAGAAGATTGGTTAGAAATAGAGATGGGTAGTTTTGGAATTATTCATTTGCTTAAGGAAGACCAAAACCGGCGGCTTTCAGCCTGAGCGGCAGGCATCTATTTAACGCTCAGTCTTACTTCAACAAGTTTATTTCCGGCAGCCTTTATCACGGTGAAGTGAAAAGGGGGTATGATGATTTCCTCGCCAAGGGTGGGGATGCTCTCGTGATGATGTAGGATAAATCCGGCAAGGGTCTCATAATCTTCCGACTCTGGGAAGTCGAGGTCGTATTCGTGGTTCAGATAGTCTATTTCGAGGCGAGTCGAAAACAGGTATTCGTTTTCGTTTAACTGTTGCTCTATGGTTTCTTCCTCGTCAAATTCATCTTCTATCTCGCCAAAAATCTCCTCCATCACGTCTTCTAAGGCAACAATACCCGAAGTGCCTCCAAACTCGTCCACTACCACCGCAATACCCTGTGCCGATTGGGCAAAGCGGCTCAGCAGATTGCTTGCAGCGTATGTTTCTGGATAAACCTCCACCTTGCGCAGCACCTCGTTGATAGTGGCCGGCCGCTTAAACATATCGAAGGAATGCACATAGCCAATGATATTGTCAATGCTGTCCTGATAGACTAAAATTTTGGAGTGCTTTGTTTCGGCAAATTTATCAAGCAGATCGCGGATATCCGCATCAACGCTGATGGCTTCGATTTCGGTACGTGGAACCATACATTCTCGAAGCTTGATATGCCTAAATTCCATTGCGTTGTGAAGGATTTGGATGTCGGGATCCACTTCATCGGTTTTTTCTTCGATTCCCGAGAAATCGCGGATATAGGTATCTAAATCAATGGAGCTGAATTTATATGAGTCGTGTTCGATCTGCAGCCGAAAGAATTTCTTTAAAATCCATTCACTCAGTCCGATATAAATGATAATCAGTGGGAAAAGCAGGAAATACATCAATCCAACAGGCCAGGCAAAAGTGTTGAGGATACCATTGGGATTGATGCGAAAGATGGCTTTGGGGATAAATTCGGCAACAATCAGAATCAGCAGTGTGGAAAGTAGTGTTTGGATCAGCACAATCATAATGGCGTTGTCGGCAATGGTCGGCAAAATCAGCACGATCTTGGGTTCGAGCAGGGCCGCCATGGCAATACCGTAAACCACTAAAGCTATATTGTTGCCCAGCAACATGGCTCCTATGAAACGGCTGGGGTTTTTATAGAAGAGATTGATGATGCCGGAACTGGCATTGTGTTTTTTGATGTCGAGCTCCACGCGCAACCGGTTTGCTGTCACAAAAGCGATCTCCATGCCCGAAAAAAAGGCCGAAAACAAAAGGGTGATACTAATAATTTGCCAATTGGCCATAATCGTTGTCTGGTGCTATGCTTGTTCTATCGGCAAAGATAGGATGTTGCGGTGAGTTGTGTGTCTGTTTTTAGGATAATTGCCTGTTTTTCATCCGTTAGCCTCAGTAGTCGTCCGATTCGTCCACCTCGATTGTTGCCCTGATATTGTAAATGGTTCGGCTGCTAAAATCTTCGGCAGCTATGAGACTGTCGCCGAAAACCACTCTTCCGGGAGAGGTTACTTTGACTAAACCCGGCGACACGATTTTTTTTGTCTGTTGATTCCAAAAAAGAGTTTCCGATTCCAATTTCTCCTGAGTAACAAAATTTTCGACAATAACCGAGTCGCGGGCGGTCATTATACGGGTGTTTTCGTTCGATATTCCGTATTTTGCTTTAATCTGCGAGGTGTTGTGCTCAAGCGAGTCAAAGAAAAAGGCGATGAACCCCTTCGGAAATTCGATGGTTGGTTCATTGCCTTCGACACGATACATCTGAGGTGCCTGAAGTTTCATAAAGACACTTCCTGAATCGCTGCGCCAATATACAACATCATGGGCGGTAACTGCGGCAAGAGTGTCGCTGGCCGTAACTTCTTTGACAACTGTCAGCGAGTTCTCACAAGCAAACAACATCATACCGGCCAGTGCAGCCAGCATGATGTTGCCTGATAATTGTGTTTTTCGACTAAACCCCTGTAGGGTCATTATTTTGCAGCCCTAACAATGGTTTCCTCTTTGAACCAGCATTCTACGGTGTAGGGTTTGCCCTCTTCATAGCCGTTGAAGAAAATGGATTCTTTAGTGGGGAAGTGCGCCGAATAGGTGCCAATAAGCCTGTTGGCTATTTCCGTCTGGCTTTCGTCAACCCGTTTGGCCTGCATATATTTATCCACAGCAGCCCAATACGCTACTCGGCTGGTGAATTCATTGTTTCCACAATCCTTGGCACTTGCTGCATACAAATCACCAATGATGATGTAGGGTCTTCCGTCTTCGGGCTTCAGTTCCAAGGCTTTGAGTGCCATCTGTTTTGCACGTGGATAGTTGCGTACTGCACGAAAGGTTTCGGCCAGCAGTTTCCATGCTCCTTGAGCCTTGTCAACATCTTCCGATTTGGTGGCCTCTTCAAAGTAAGGAATAGCCTGATTATATTTCTCGTCTTTAACCAACAGTCGTCCAATATTATAGGCAGATTCGGGGCTGGGTTCCAATTTATGCAACTGTTGACTGGCTTTGAGATAAAGCGGGTCGTCCTGACAACTACGACGGTCGAGCAAACTGGTGATTTTTTTTAGCAGATCGGTATCATTGGGGTTTTTCTCCATTTTGACCGAGTAAATCCTAACTAAGTCGGAGCAATGGGCAAATGGTTCGAAAGTGGCGTCAATATTACCTTTGAAATTTTTATAGTTTTCAACCCATTTGGTGTCGCCGGCTTTGGTGAGCTTGTTGATATTATGATCCAGAATATCAATCACTTGATCGTAGGCATCAACAATCATCGAGCTGTCAACTTTGGCTTTGCGGGCCATTTTAATAACCGAACGGAAGTAATAAATCATCACCGTTCCATCGCTGTCTTCACCATCAAGTTCTATCGAACGTTTAAGGATGTTGTAGGTTTCTTCATAACGTTCTTGGTCGTAAGTTGACAGGTCAATGCCTTTACGGCCCAAGATGGCACCTTCCTGCAATTTACCGGTTTTGTTATGGACAGGAAAAAATGTAATACGCTGATCATACACCTTCATCAGCGTGTCAATCAACCGGGCCTGTATTTGTGGGTTTTTCTCATTTTCAATCCGGTATTGCATGATTTTCACGCCGTCCACATAAATATTTTCGCTGGCTTGCGGGCAATTGGTGAACACCCACCTCCAAGGTCCGATAATATCTTTTATCACCGGTGAGGTGTAATCGCTGGCTTTCCACTGCTTAAGGAATTCGCGATAAAGCGAAATATTGGTAACACAGGTAACACTGTCTTTCCCATATTTTGGTAATTTATCTTGTGGAACTAAACGGTCGAAACCATCGGTTTTTGCATGAAGTTGCATTGCAGCAAACACCGTGAAGGAAAGCAGCAGTGTTTTGGTTAAGGCTTTAAGTTTCATGATGGTAAAGATAATGAGGATGAATAATTTAATTGTACTTTGTTTTGACAAACCATCTTTCGTAGAGGGAGACGCCGACGGTAAAATTCACAAAGGTTTCCTTTATCAGGTTTTTTGCCGTTGTGCCTCTTCGTCCGGCTTCAAGGCTCAAGTCAACGGTTGTCAAAGAACGCGGTAACGGTAAACCGATTCCAAAACTTATGCCAAACTCGTTGATAGGTTCGCCATTAATCTTAAGGTAAGTTTGGCTATAGCGTGCTCCTGCTCTGTATGTAACACGTTTCCAATATCCCGAGATGGATGAAAAGGCAGGTGTATATTGTGCTCCTGCGGCCATATTCCAACTATTGGAAAGCGAATCACGTTGTTTGAAGAACTCAAATTTCTCCCAGTTTTGCCAGTTAAAGTCGAGTCCTACAAGCAATTTTTCTTTTTTCTCGTAGGCAATACCAACGCCAATCCGCTGGGGCATTACCAATGTTCCATTTTCTTTGGGCTGATAGAAAATCGTGTCAATCACCGTTTCCACGTTTCCCTGAAGTCCGCCAAACTGGCTCTTGATTAAGTATTCACGTGAAGTGCTGAGGTTCATCTGCTGGTCATACGTAAGTCCGAAATGCAACATTTTAGCTGCCCCAAGCTGAGCTGTATAAAGAAGTCCATAGTTCAGCGAGAGGTCGTTGATCTGTGTGGTATTTTCCACTTTGGTCGTGGCCATATTAGCTGAATCGGGGAAAAAGAGAAAAGACGAGGTGATGCTTCTTCCAAAATCATAGTTGATGTTGAGGCCAAAAGCAAGTCCCTTTGCAAGGCGGAAAGAGTTGCCGAAAAAGAGGGTATTCAATCCGCCGCTGCCCTCATAGCTTTTGTTTACAGCAATACCTTGAGGCGAAACGCCGGGCACAACCACATTGTAGGCAATATTACTGGTTGGCAGCAGTCCCGCAGCCACGTGCCACCATCTGAATACAGGGAATCCGGCCGACAGGTATGTGATGCCCATAGCATTGCCATTTTCGGTTTGCTTGACGGTAGTATAAGTAACGGCTGAGGCATTGAATCAGGCATTAAAAAGAAACGACAGCGAGTCGAACCGATCGTAGGAGGCGGGGTTGGCTGGATTTACAAACCGGTTAGTGCCTATCGCATTTCCGATGCCGCCCATTGCTTGAAGCCTTGCATTGGGGCTGCGAGTTTCCAGGTTGCCGATGCCAAACCTCGAATACGGGGAATCTATTCCGGTTTGTGCGTAAAGCCCCGGCACACTGATGCCAAAGACAAAAAGGAAAAGTATGAACTTCTTCAACTTAGCTTAATTTATTAAAATCCATGATCGTTTTTAGCCCGTCTATGACAAGGTTTGGGGCAGCAAAGATGCTAATTCTTAACTTTTTATCAAAATATTTATTGTCGCCACCTCCAATAAGCACTGTTAAATCTTCATAAATTGCGCTGTAAGCCTCTATTATTCCGTTCATTTCGGCTCTGGCACCGCACAAAGCCCCCGATGTTAACGCTTCGGCAGTCGTTGTTCCGGTCAGTGGTGTGTCATCAGGCAGTTCCACAAGTGGCAGTTGTCCGGTAAATTGATGCATAGCTTGCAAACGCATCCGAATTCCCGGGCTGATGATACCGCCAGGCCAACTTCCGTCGGCTTTGAGTATATCGTAAGTGATACAAGTCCCGATATCCACAACCAACACATTTTGGCCGGAGAACCGACCATAAGCGGCTGCAACGCCGGCGATTCTATCGCGTCCTAAACTTTCGGGGCTTGCATAGGTGATGGTGAATGGCAGCGGTGTTTCGTGACTGAGAAAATGAACCGGCAAGATTTGCTGCAAAATCGTAACCAGATCGCCTGAAACTGGGCGTACAGCCGAAATCATGGCAGCAGCCGGAGTTCCGTTTTCAGAAATAAATGCGATTAAAGCAGCCGGATCATCACCCGCAAAACGCACGGTATTCATCAGCACACCGTTCTGATAAAGGCCAGCTTTAGAATAAGTATTCCCAATATCTACCGTAAGTTGCATTAAGGCTTTCAATCTTTTATGAGCCTGCAAAGGTAGTATGAATGAGAGCTCGCGATGATTTTTTTCAAGTTTTTCTACGAATGTTTGGAAAAGTTGTATATTTGCAGCCTCAAATCAGGAGGTACCATAGCTCAGCTGGTAGAGCAACGGACTGAAAATCCGTGTGTCCTTGGTTCGATCCCGAGTGGTACCACCCCAAAAGGCCTTCTGAAACCGGAAGGCCTTTTTATTTTCCTCATCCTCTACACAATCGTTTGCGCTTAAAAGAAGACAACTCTCGCCCTTTTCAATTGACCACCTCGCGTCAGAAATGTATCTTTGCGCCACAAAACTTTCTGTTGGTTACTTCAAAAAACTGTTCGACAGATATCAGATTTGTAAAATATTAACCCAAACTCCACAGATGAAAAGGGTATTGATTGTTACAGGGGGCGGCGACTGTCCGGGATTAAACGCCGTAATCAGGGCTATAGTAAAACGTGCCTCTCAGGAAAAGGACTGGGAAGTGCTGGGGAGCATACAAGCTTTTAACGGAGTGTTGTGGGAACCCAGCGAAATCAAAGTGCTGACGCCTGAAATTGTCAGAGGCATCCACTTTCAGGGAGGCACCATTATCGAAACAACCAATAAAGGAGGCCCATTCGCCTGGCCGGTGAGAAATCCGGATGGCAGCTGGACGAGTGTTGACCGCTCGGACGAGATGATCCGCAAAATCCAATATCTTGGTATTGATGCCGTTATCAATATCGGTGGCGATGGCTCGCAACGTATCTCACAAGCTCTTTACGAAAAAGGCCTTCCGGTGATTGGCGTTCCTAAAACCATTGACAACGACCTCTCGTCCACCGATTCCACTTTTGGTTTTCAGACAGCAGTAGAAATTGCCACCGAAGCTGTGGATAAACTTGTAACGACGGCAGCCAGTCACAACCGTGTGTTTGTGGTGGAAGTGATGGGGCGTTATGCCGGCTGGATTGCCTTGAACGCGGCCGTTGGCGGTGGAGCCGAAGTGTGTTTGATTCCCGAATTCCCATACGACTTGCAGATTGTGAAGGACAAGCTCGAAGCACGGTTTACCCGTGGACGCGGCTTTGCGGTGGTGGTAGCCTCCGAAGGCGCACATCGCAAAGAAGGTCAAATGGTTTTTGAAAAAAGCACCGAGGTCGGCTACGAAAACCTTCGTCTGGGGGGCATTGGCCGACAGCTCATTCGCGAACTCAAAGAAGCTGGATTTGAACCTGATATGCGCGAAACCGTACTCGGACATCTACAACGCGGTGGAGTCCCCATTGCCTACGACCGTGTGCTTTCGGCCCAGTTTGGCGTGAAAGCCTTTGAGATGGTGCTGAAAAAAGATTTTGGAAAAATGGTGTCATACCGACATCCTTATTTTGTTTCGGTACCTCTAAAAGATGCCATCCTCAAACCCAATTTGGTAACACTCGACAACGCATTGGTAAAAACCGCCACCGGATTAGGCATCTCGCTTGGCATTGATCTCCACAACCCATAATCGGGCGAATGATGAAAATCAAAGTCGTTTCAACCGCCCAAGAAATCAATGCCACTATGACCCATGGGCAAACGGTGGTAGTGGTTGACGTGCTTCGTGCCACTTCGGTCATTGTAACGGCATTAGCCAACGGCGCTGTAGCCGTTTGGCCAGTTCTCAGTGTTGAAGAAGCATTCGCAAAACACAAGACCTTTCCCCCATCCAATGCCTTGCTTGGTGGCGAACGCGGTGGAGTGATTATCCCCGGATTTCATCATGGTAATTCCCCTTTCAGCTATTCAAGAGAAACTGTTTTTGGGAAAAATATTGTGCTGTCAACCACCAACGGAACGCGTGCCATCCGCAACAGCAATGGAGCCGACGGCCTTTTTCTGCTTGCCATGCTCAACCTGCCTTATGCTGCAACAAAATTGAAAGAAATTGAGAACCTGATGATTGTGTGCAGTGGCACCAACAACCGTTTTTCGGCCGATGATGCCTTATGTGCCGGAATGTTGATTGTTGAACTGGAAAAATACACCCAGATCGAAACTGATGATCTGGGTTTGGTTCTGCGAAATTTTGCGCTGCAAGCTGGAAGCCCTGCTGAAAAACTATCTTCATGCTATCATTTGAATTATTTGAAAAGTATTGGTTATCAGAATGACATTAATTATTGCCTCCAAATTGGCACTCACAACATCTTACCAAGACTGCAAACAGATGGTTCCGTAATGATATGGAAAGATTAAAAAAACAATCCTTCTCAAAAGAAATTGATATTCTTCATCCCGTTTTTTAACGATTTGCTCATCGAGAAGCGGCATCAATCGGTTTGGCTTAACCCTCTTTTCGTCTTTCGATAAAAAAATCTTTGAGGATTTTCTCGCAACTTGCAGCTTCTATCCCTTTCTGGATGGTTGTTTTCGGATGAAGCACAGGTTTTTGGAGCAGGCTAAATCCACGTTTCGGGTCATCGGCGCCCCATACCACCTTACCGATATGCGCATGATGAAGTGCGCCGGCACACATCAGGCATGGCTCGAGGGTGACATAAAGAGTGCAATCTTCTAAATATTTACCGCCAAGATGGTTTGCGGCAGCGGTGATGGCCAGCATTTCGGCATGAGCAGTAACATCATTCAGGGTTTCAGTAAGGTTATGTGCACGGGCTACAATGCGATTACCGCAAACCACCACAGCACCCACCGGCACTTCGCCTGCTAGGCGGGCAGCTTCAGCCTGGCGGAGAGCCTCTTTCATAAAATGCTCATCGGAAAACACACTGAAAATCATCTTTTTTTTAAGTTAAAGGGCTTATTATAATTTCAGGAAACGATGAGCTCGCTCTCTCCCATCGTATTGAAGGTGAAGGATATAGCTGCCTTTTTTCAGGCTACTTACGTTGATACGCAGCAAGTTTTTGTCTGCCGGATTACAGGAAGCTGTCTGTATCAATTGGCCATTGGCAGCAAAAATAGCATAGCTTAGAGGCATGGATTCGTTCGGAATCAGGCTGACGGCCAACAAATCAGTTGCCGGATTGGGGAAGGTGCGTAGGTTTTCTGCCAATGGTCTTTCTGCTTGCGTGGTGTACACATCTACCTCCCACTTGGCCGTAAACATTCCTCTTCCATGTGATGCGGCAATAACGGTGAGGTCGTTTTGGCGCAGGCGAAGCATATCCACGCGTACATGGCCCATACCTTCGGAAGCCGGAACCCATTGCGGAACAGGTTCATGCAACATATTGGTAGTCCAGATGCCGGTTTCGGTGGCCAGCATGGCCTGCCCCGAGTTGTTCGGATGATAAATGGCCCAGCGGATGGGCATATCGGGAAGATTCCCTTCACATTCCATCCAGTTTGCACCACCATCGTAGGTTTGCCAAACGGATGATACCCCATAATTTGAGAATGTTACCAAAAGGGTGTCGTCAGAGCCGCCAATGGCCACGGATGAAATATTGGCAATCGGAAAATTGGAGCTTCCGATGTTGATGACCTGAGGTTCGGACTGAGCATTTGTTACTTTGTAAAGCTTTCCCGACTGTGTACCCACCATCAAAGTGGTCGTTCCGGCCGGCGAATGAGGCGAGACACCGACATAGGAAAACGGTACAACATTGGCTGTGCCAAGATTCACCTGATTGAGGCCCGATTGTCCGCCGATGCCGTTGATACGGATGAGTGTTCCGGCATTGAGTCCCTGAAAATCAACTGCATTGGCATACAAAGTGTTCAACCGATAGTCATAATCGGCCGGTGAAACGAAGGTTCCGTTTCCGGCATTGACGTAGTCGTAAAAGGCATCATTTTTAAAAATATAATAGCTGTTGTAATACACAGAAGTGATGAACAGATTTGGTTCGTTTTGATCCCAGAAACAATAAGCACCATCGCCTCCACTCACCATATCGTTAATAGTGAGGGTGTTGGCCGTAAATTTCAGGCTGCCATTGTCCTGCAGTCCGCCGACAAACTGTTCGCTTCCGGCGGTAGGATTCAGTGCGCAGGTATAAAACTGGAGGCTGTTGAAACCCTGGTTTCGTTCGGTGAAAATAGGAACCGCTTGGTTGGCATTTGTCGAGAGGAAGATGCCGCCATCGCTCGAAAAAATAGCCTGTTGCGGATTTCCGGGTCGGAAAAGAATTGTGTGTTGGTCGGCATGAACGTATTCATCGCCTCCACCATAGTACATCAGTGTCCAGTCGGAGATTTTTGTCCAGCTTTGGCCACCGTTGACCGTTTTCCAAAGGTCTAATCCGCCGGTAAAAAGGTGGTTGGGATTTTGTGGATCCACCTTCAACGCAAAAGCATGCCAGGCCAAGGTGCTCCAGTCGTTTGCCGGAATGTTGACAGGACTCCAGTTTTGGCCGCCGTCCACCGATTTGGCCATGTATTGGCCCCGATAATAATTGAAGCCGTCGTTGTAACCGGCTGCAAACTGGGCATATACAATTTCAGGGTTTGAGGGAGAGGCTGCCACCAAAGTACGGGCAGGAATCTTATAATAAGTTTGTGATTGTATCAGGGTGTTGTAGTGGGTATAAGCCGTCCAGCTTCCGGGTGTTCCGGCATCCGACCAAAGGACGACGGCTCCGCCTTTCAGATCGGTGTTTTCCATGGTTCCGATAAAGATTCGGTTGTTGGCTGCAATCTCAATATGGGCAGGCGCATAAGGTTTTCCGACTTGTCCGGGGATGTCGGGCAGCACTTGCTGCCAATTGTTGCCACCGTCTGTTGAACGATACAAGCCGTCGGAGGGCTGACTATGATGAACATTCCCTTCGTATTCGCCCGAGACTACTGCGGCATAAAGCACACTCAGGCCATTTTCGACCCTGATTTTCACATCCGTGACATAAGAAAAGTCGGTAGTAGAAGGCATTAAATCCCAGCTAGAACCGCCATCAGTGCTTTTCATGATTCCCATTCCCAAACCCGACGACTGGCGGTAAATCACCCTTGCAGTCTGGGCTTCACCGGTTCCGGCATATATGGTCATGGGGTCGTTGGGGTCGTAGCAGAGCGAGCTGATGGCAAAATTGGGCATCATGTCGCCAATGGATTCCCAGTCGGAAGCCAGATTGGTGATATCGCTGTTATACCACAAACCTCCCGTCACTCCGCCGGCAAAAACGGCTTTATGCTGAGGGTCGTTGGGATCAAACATCATCGCCCTGACACGCCCACCCATCTCGGCGCGGGTTCCTGTCCAATTGAGCGTAAAATCTCTTCTGCCTCCATTTTCAGCTTTCTTTGCCTGCTCATAGGCCAAATATTGCCGCTTCACTGGCACATAACCCAATTCGGGGTCAAGGGTTTGAAAATAGTTTTGAATGGCTGCCACATCCGGACGATCGGCCTTAGGGATATCTTTCAGCTTTACATCGGGAGCCGGAATTTTCAGCATAGACTGATGGAGCCAGTTTTCGTAGGCCTTACGTTTGGCTTCGTGATGCTGCATCCGAGGCCGATAAACAAAGACAGCGATCAGGATGAGAAAGATTGTCGCAAATGAAATGGCACGTTTTGTTGTCATAACAAAAAGGTTTATGGCAAATGTAAGGATATTCTGTTTTGAGCGGATGATGTTTTTTAGGGTAGAAGACCCTCAAAAGCAATGATTCATACATTTAAAATGAATGCGTTGGATACACCTTCTGCCTGACTTTCTTTTTATTGTGATTCGGCCAAAATATGATAAACTTTTGTGGCTGTTGCTGCATGAATATCCTGGCCGTGGTTGAAGGCTTCAATCATACCCTTGTCGCCGCTCAGATGGGCAATAATGCGCAACTCTATCCGGGAATAGTCGGCAGCCGCCACCCAAAATGGAAAAAATAAATTGACGAATGTAGGTGGCTGTATTATAGTCAGATAGCATACAATGGCAATTTTGCTTTAGTTGCCTTTTAATAATCTGTGTAAAGATACGCCCTTCTATTTTAGAAAGCAACAGAATTAATTTCGGATGTGCGAAAGGAATTTATGCCCCTTCAACACATCAACAAATAATCCTCTCAGGCTATTGCTTTACCAATTTCTGCACCCGCCATCTTTCTCCGTCCCACAGGCGGACGAGGTAGAGGCCAGCCGGATAAG
>JBDHYV010000051.1:0-12568 GCA_039811545.1 Bacteroidales bacterium
TCGGGTACTTTTGTTTCTAATAATCAGACATGGATAGCAGCCCTGTTCAGAAGCACTTCGCTTTTTGGTTTTTCGGCCGGTGTCCGACTGTTCGACGGAATGGTATTTAACTACACTTTTGAGGTAGGTGCCGGAGGTATTCACCGCTATGCCGGCAACACCCATGAAGTCAGTATTGGCTTCACTAAGCCAGCAAGCAAAAACCGGAAGGAAAAGACCCGCCGTCCGACGGATCGCGAACGGTATGATATTCGCGACAGTAAATATTTTGAACTACGCAACAGCCAAAAGCCAAAGAGCGACTGCCCCGACCCCGTTACCCCAAAATCGGGCCGCCTGCAACCGCTCAAACCTGTGGGCTATGCACCTTATGAAAAACGATAACTGCTCAAAAAATGTTCCGTCGATTATTATCCACTTTATTCACACTCCTTTTTTCTGTGGGAGTTGTACCTCTTGCAGCCCAGCAATATCTGCCTCCCGGAGTACAGTATGTGATGATCACTTATAAGACACCGCCAACCATAGCCAACGTCAGCAAGGCTGCATTACGATACAACAAAGATTTTGCCCTGAGCTTCCACACTGACGACGGTTTTAAAGATATCTTTACGGTGGGATTCCCATTTTTTACTGGAATCAACCAAGGTGGAACCAATTATTCCGGTCTTTTCTACACTGACGGATGCGGGAACGATATTCCTTTCCGTCTGAGCAATTCAGTATTTTCGTATAGTGGCTTCAACAACGAAGACATGCACCAGGAAGGCAATAACTATGGCACCGTAAGTTGGAGTCAGTTGGCCACAATGATCCAGAACGGCTGCTCCATCTACAACCACGGATTCACATCCGATGCCTTCACCGAACCGGATTACATGGCATATTCCATCAAACGGAACGAAAGTTTTATCCGAAAACGTTTATTAAACACCGTACCCGGAGGTGTAAAAACCCGAACATTTGTCAATCCCAATGGAGCAACTGCTTATACGGACGCCGCTTTCAGTCAGGGATATCGCAGTACGCTTCGCATGGGTGCCTGGGGTATAATCCCTAATGAAGGCCTCGATGTGGGCAGCTTCGCCAATTGGCTGCAGCCTTTAGAGCTCAACAGGGCTTTAGCCGAAAACACCAATGTGAAGCAAATGGCTGATTTTTTTGCAGTATCAGCAGCCGAAGGCAAGCATTTGTGGATGCCAATTTTTACCCACCGCATTGTTGAAGACTACCCACAGGCCAATTTTTTCAGTGATTTCAATTATATCAGCAACACTTATGGTAAAAACGGTACGGATCAAATCTGGATGACTACTGAAGAAGAAATTGTTGATTATCAAATTGTCAGGCAGTCCACCACGATTCAGCAAGGCATTACCGGAAACACCCTTTTGATTAGCCTGAGTGGCAACATTCCCACAGATTTAAGATTCTACAATCTCAGTCTTGTGGTAGAATCCGATGCAATGATTTCGGGCATCAATATCATTGGCGGCACTCAAAATACATACTCCGGTATCGGCAACAACAATGCGCTGATCAATTTGAGCTGGGACGGCAGCAAACTCGACAATCTCTTAGAGCTGACTAATAATGCTGTGACGGAAGCCGAGCAGCACCCCACAGAATTCAACTGCCTGATTGCCATGGACTATGTTCAAATGCTTCCGGCGAGCCCTGAGCGCGAAACTTTGCGCAACAGGCTCTGTGCCTTCAGCCAAAACGTTCCCTATGAGCCTGGCTTCTGCGCCACGTGCACAGTAGATCTTGGTCTTGATCGCGAGGTTTGCATGGATGATTGTATCGAGCTAAGCGTACCGGAAGCGGAGGGCAGCAGCTATTTGTGGAGCACTGGCCAAACCACCTCCTCTATTTTGTATTGCCCGTCCTCGACTGATGAGGTTTGGCTTCGGGTCATTGACAATACGGGCTGTCAGGCATCCGACACCATTTTGGTCACTGTTTTACCAAAAACGCCTTTCGATTTGGGGGTAACCATCGCGGCTTGTCAGGGCGACACCGTCGTCATTGCCGGGCCCAACGAACCCGGCCTTTTTTATGAATGGTATGCCAACGGGAACGTTCTTCCACAGACTGATTCAACCATCCTATGGGTTGTTGCGGATACTACGATGATCAAACTTCAGATCACCAATGTGAATGGTTGTATCTCGTCCGATTCGGTAGAAGTAATTCCGCGTGAACATCCCAACGTTCAGGTAAGTCCGCATCAGGCCTCACTTTGCATCGGACAATCGGTTATGATTCAAGGTTCAGCTATGAATGCCGAAAGCTATGGCTGGCATGATGGGAGTGTGGAAACCAGTTTTTTATTTCAGGCCACTGAGCCCGGCACATTTTATTGCTGGTTTAAAGCCACCAACGGCTACGGCTGTTCGATGGCCGACACCTGTGTGGTTAGCGTATATGCCATTCCCGACTTCGAGCTAAGCACCGAAGGCAATCTCCAGCAATTGTGTAGTGGCGATGAAGCAACCGTTATCGTTACAGTATCGCCATCATCAATTGTTGATACGTTGATCTGGAACGGGACAATTGTTGAGCCACTCAACGGCCAAACCACTACCAGCCGGACTTTTACCATAACGCAGACGACGACCATCACCGTAAAAGGCATTGGCGGAGGAGGCTGTAGCACAACAAAAAACATCATGATTGAGGCCGTTGCTCCGCCGGTCATCACTATCAGCGGAGCGCGATCAATCTGTCAGGGTCAAAGCGTACAACTTGTTGCATCGGGTGGAGTTTCATGCAGTTGGTACATTGGCAGTCAGCTCATTGGCAATGGATACAACCTCATCGTAAGTCCTTTGGCAACAACATGGTATAAAGCAATTGTAAACGGCCCCATGCCCACTTTTTGTCAAAGCAAGGATTCGGTTTTGGTTACAGTCAATCCGACCCCGATGGTTGTGGTTCAGCCTGAAACGGCCAGCATTTGCAATGGAAACAGTATTATTATAAGCGCGTCCGGGGCAAATACTTACACCTGGAACAACGGCATGAGCGGAGCCATCATCACGGTCAGCCCAACCGAAAATATGATTTATACTGTTACCGGCAAAACTTTGGCCGGTTGTAGCAACACCGCTTCGGCAAGTATTACTGTGCGACCTATGCCAACGGTAACCATCAGCGGACTTCTTCCAACCTATTGCCCTAGCGACCCACCCGATATCGTCAGTGGTTTACCGGCTGGTGGAACATTAACCGGGCCGTTGGTCAATGGCAATATTTTTAACCCTCAGATTGCCGGACCTGGATTTCACACGATTTATTATCAGTTTTCCAATACTGAAGGATGTACGGGAATAGATTCTGTTGTGGTTCAGGTTATTAACTTCAATAAAAGCATCCATTTAGGTGATGACCGAACCATTTGTCCGCACGAATCGGTAACACTTGATGCCGGCTCCGGATTCGAGTTTTATTATTGGTCAACGGGTGAGAGCAGCAGGCAAATTGTTTTTGAAGGCAATTCGGTGCTGCCCGGAACCGGAAAAACCATCAGTGTGGCTGGTGTGTATTCTGGCTGTGCCACCGGTGACCAAATCACGATTTTTGTACGCGATGATTGCTATGCTTCGTTGAACGAAAAGCCAGAAATCAGTTCGTTTGCTGACATTTTCCCCAATCCATCCAAAGGATTTGTTAATATTCGCTTTCATCAGCCGGCAGTACATCTTCGCCTGCAATTGTTTGACGGAAGGGGGAATTTGGTTTGGCAAGGCGAGCATAAACACCCCATAGAAAAAGACGAAATCCTGCGCTTTGATTTCCCTGTCAGGCCCAAAGGCTTGAACACACTAATACTGATTCACGAAAAGGGTCAGGAAGTCCGGCGGTTAATCTTTGAATAACTCATTTTTTTTATTCCTTCTTTTTCGCAATTGGAGCAGCTTTGCTGCTTATGCGTAAAAATAACAATCAATGATTATTTCAATATTTATCATCATATATTATGCGGAAGGTGAGCATTTTTTCAGCCTTTCTATGCCCTGATAGGCAGTGGATTTTTTTATTTGTCTTTTTTTTAACGAAAACATGCTTTTTGCCAAATTGTGTTTTGAGAATTAACAAAGACAATGTATTTTTACCCGTTTAATTTCCAATTGAAAGCCAAGGTATGAAATATTTACCCCGCCTGTTGGCAGTTTTTCTGGGTTTGTTGATGTTTGGCCTGACACTGCCGTGTCGTGCCGACACAGATGGAACACATTGCGAACTGCAAAATGTTGATATTGATTTGCGGCTTGTTGCCGACGGTTTTTTGGGTTCGGATCGCGCGGTTTGTACCGGCGACAGCGTTGTTTTGCAGGCACCGCTGGCACTGAGTTACCTTTGGAGCACGGGTGAAACTTCGCGCATTATTCGATTCAAGGCCACGGCTACCAATGAATACTGGGCAAGAATCACCAATCTTCAGGGCACGGTGCAAAGCGATACGGTGAAAGTAACCGTCAACCCACGCCCTAATGTGGTGGTTCAACCCTCAAGCACCACCCTGCTTCCCGGTGAAGCCGTTCTTCTAAACGCTTCCGGAGCACTCACTTATCTCTGGCCCGACGGCAGCACAAATGCACACTTTTTTGTCAGCCCCATTCTTCCCGAAAACATTTATACCGTCATCGGAACCAACGCCTTTGGTTGCAGTGCGCAGGCTCAGGCCGTTGTTCATGTCAATTATACCACAATCCCTTCATTCACGGCCACAAAAACTTGCATTGGCGATTCGACTTTTTTTGAAACACGAATCACTACGAACGATGTCATTCAAAAAATTGAATGGGATCTTGACGGCGATCTGGAATACGACGATGCTGTCGGTTCGCGTGTATCACATCTATTCAAGCAAGCCGGCGAATGGCTGGTTGGCATCAAAGTGACGACACTCTATGGTGCAGAGCCACACACTGTTTATCTTCCGGTGAAGGTGGGCGATATTCCACAGTTGGATTTCGAATATTCAAACAACTGTTTGCAACAGGCCGTTGCTTTCGAGGGGAAAGCTTCGATGGCTGTTGGTGAGATTGAAAGCTGGAACTGGAACTTTGGCAACGGAGCCACCTCCAACCAACAAAATCCGACAGCTACTTTCGATCAAGCCAAGACATATCCTGTTGTGTTAAACGTTGTTTCCACAACCGGCTGTCAGGTAAAGGCATCAAAGCCGGTGGCCATTCAACAGAAGCCACAACTTACCATCACTTTTTCCGATGGCACTCCAATTGAGCATCTCCCGCTCACGCTTTACAAGAACGAAACCATACATCTGAAAGCCAATGGGTTATTCGATTATGTGATTTGGAATGGAACTATTCGCAACGAGTATTTCAATGTCACTCGGGAAGGTATTTACACTGCGGTTTCGTATCGCAATAGTTGCATTAGCAATCCCGTAAGAGTCAGTGCTTTGCAAAGCGAATTCCCGTATGATCCCAGCCTTACCATTTCCAACATCCTCACACCAAATGGTGACGGATACAACGACACCTGGGAAATTCCGATGCTCAACAGTCTGAAACCCGTGAAAGTGACCATCTACACCCGTTCGGGTTTGCAGGTGTACTACAGCAACGATTATCAGAACGACTGGAAAGGACAGCACAATAACAACCCCCTCCCCGAAGGCTCCTACTTTTACATTGTTGAAGGGTCGGGAGGTGAACTCTTTAAAGGATCAATAACCCTATTGAGATGATGAAGCAGCTACGGTATTTCCTGTTGGCAGCCATGAGCCTGTGGCTTTCCCGAAACACATTGGCGCAACAATTTCCTATGACGGATCACTATCTTGTCAATCCCTATTCATTGACTCCTGCCACAGCCGGAGGCACTGATAATGGAGCCTTTTTCTTTAATTATCGGAAAGACTGGCTTGATTTTGGCACATTCAGTCCCGAGACGATGCGCTTCAATACCCATTTCCATATTGGCGGGAATTTGTTTTTAGGGGCCGAAGCCTTTATGGACAAAGTTGATATTCTTGAACGCTTCAAAGGTTTGGCCAGCCTCACCTACCGGCTTGAGATGACTGAGAATCAGTTTTTACATTTTGGCATCTGGGGAAGTGGATATCAAAACACTGTTCGCATTGATAATATCCATGGCAATATTAACGATCCGCTTTTCCGGAATTTAGATCAACTCAACGGCACCACATACAACGGAGGTTTTGGCCTTGTTTACTACCACAATATGTTTGAAGCCGGACTTGGTATGCCCACCCTATTTCGCACCAAAGATGCTTATTACAACCAAAGTCAGGGTCGTTTTGCCTTTGAGCAGGAGTTCTTGTTTCACATCGGCAACCGTTTTATTATAGGGAACGATTGGACCTTGAAACCCATGCTTGTTGCGCGGCGTACTTCCAACACTCCGACCATTGTAGATTTATCGGCGCAGCTCTCATATACCGACAAATTCTGGCTCAGTGCCCTCTACCGCAACAGCAAGGTTGTGGCCATAGGTGTTGGTGGAGAGCTTTTCAACAGCATGAACTTTCATTATTCATACGAATTGGGCATCGGTGGCATTCACCATTACGGAGGAGGCTCGCACGAAATCACCATTGGCTTTCGGTTCGGACAGTACCGTCAGGAAGACGCCACACCAAGACAACCTAAACCAGGCAAACAACAGAACAAACGCTATATGTTGCATGAATATCAGCAGATGTACGAACAAAAATACCGGAGAAACTAAACTATGAAAACACTATACCGCTTTTTGATTCTCTTTTCGGTCGCAACGTTTTCGCTTTTGGCCGGAAGTCCACATGCCTTTGGCCAAACGGCCGATTTTACGGGCAATCCCACCGTCACCTGTATCGGAGGGCAAGTAGTTTTCACCGATGCCTCAACGGGTACCACAATGACTACGACCTGGGAATGGGATTTTGGTTCGGGTGCCAATCCGGCAACAGCCAATGGTAAAGGACCTCATACGGTGGTCTATAACACCATAGGCTCGAAAAATGTTAAACTCACGCTTCGTGATGGCTTAATTGAGAACACCAAAACCAGGAACAGTTATATCACTGTCAATCAAACCAGCACCATTACTCTGACATCTGGTCTTGGAAGCAATATTCAAACCATCTGCCTTAACTCGCCCTTGGCGCCAACCATCACGTATGCCACAACAAATGCAAGTGGAGCAAGTTTTTCAGGGCTTCCCCCCGGAGTAACAGGATTTTACAACAACAACCTCGTTACCATCAGCGGAACACCCACCTCTGCAGGCAATTTCAACTATACTGTAACCCTTACAGGCTCATGCGGAGCCAGCTCAGCCAATGGGTCTATTACGGTTAATCCACTGCCCACACCCACGCTTGTCAGCTCAATGGGAGCCAACCCTTATTGCGCAGGCACTAATGTAACCTTCAGTGCAGGAGGCGGTACAGATTATACTTTTTTAGTGAATGATGTTCCGAAGCAAACCGGTGAAGGCCTCATTTATGTGACCAACAACCTCATCAATGGCGATGTGGTGAAAGTGATTGTTACATCAGCTTCCGGCTGCTCGGCCACATCAGCCGGAATCACAAATACTGTTTACCCTCTTCCTACACCTAACATCATCGGGCCGCTTGGCATCTGCGGCCTACCCACAACGGCGGTTTATAATGTTAACCCCGAACCCAATCACAGCTACAACTGGACAGTCAATGGTGGCACCATCGTGAACGGACAAGGCACACACGAGCTTGAAATTAATTGGGCAACTGTAGGCAACGGTACTGTTTCAGTCGTTGAGACTGTTGATGCAACAGGTTGTTCAAAACAAAATAGCATTTCCGTTATCAAAGCTCCTGCCTCTGTAGGTGGCACACTTTCGGGTTCAAAAATCATCTGTGAAGGCTCAACGAGCGGAACTTTAACACTCAACGGTTATGTTGGTAACATCCTCAAATGGCAATACTCAACGGATCTGAACAACTGGGTAGATACGCTATATCATGCTACCTCTTTTGTATCGAAACCGCTGAATACGACCACTTATTTCAGGGCAATTGTTCAGAGCGGGGGCTGCGCTGTTGTGTCGTCCACTACAGCCACCATCACTGTGAATCCAACACCCACCGTGGTGATTCACGAGCCGGCAAGAGTTTGCGAGCCGGCAACGGTCAACCTGACACTGCCTGCCATTACTGCCGGAAGCAGCCCCGGCCTTACGTTCAGTTATTGGACTGATGCCCAGGCAACACAAGCGTATGCCACGCCACAAGCAGCAACCAACGGAATATACTACATCAAAGGTGAATCGGTAAACGGTTGTTATGCCACAAAACCTGTAAATGTGAACGTCAGTGCCAAGCCACATTTAGTGATCACGCCCAACTATAACCCCATTTGTGTTGAGGAGCCTTTGCGTCTGAAACTCACCGGACAGGAGGGTTCCGTCTGGAAGTGGATCAACCCCGACACCACCAATGTGAATCCTGTTTTCCTATTTCCTTCGGTCGGCTCACACACCTACAAAGCCACTGCAACCAATCTTGCCGGCTGTGTTGATACCGTACAAGCTACCATCAATGTGCTTTCAAAGCCGGTTGTTCAGCTTAGCCTCAGTGGCGGCAACAATGTATGCGCCGGAAGCCTGAAAACATTTAAGGCTACGAAAAACATCAATTTCACCTACGAATGGTTTGTGAATGGTACGAAGGTTCAGGGAGCCACGGCCGACTCATTGCGTTACACCATTTCGGGAACACAGCCAATCAAAGTTAAAGTACGCGCAACCAACACGCCGACAGGTTGTTATCAATCCGATTCGCTCATAGTAAATCCTATTCAACCACCTGTGTTGGTGATGCACGCCACAAAGTCGGAATTATGCAAAGGCAGTCAAACCTATATCACCCTGAGTTCGCCAAGTACACCGCCTGTTTATTTTGCCTGGGGCGATGGGCTGCAGGGTAATGTGCTCACACGAGGTTTTATCCCGACTCAAGACACTCTTGTCTGGGCCGAAGCCATCAATTCCACCGGTTGTATCATGCGCGACACGGTACATATTCTGGTACGCGACACTTTGGCATTTACCATCAACGCATCCAACAACGGCAATCCGGTGTGCACCGGGAATGAAGTTACTTTCACCGGCCCTGCTGCGGCATCTTACAAATATCAATGGTATGTGAACGGCACAGCCGTAGCTGGCGCAAAGCAGCGCACTTTTGTACGCAGCTTCACCCAAAATGCAACGGTTCGGCTCATCGTGAACGATACGATTGTTGGTTGTTCGGGATCTCACTTTGTAGCTATTACCACCAAACCTGCGCCTATTGTTAATCTTGGCCCCGACCAACAGGTTTGTCAGGGCTATTCTGTGGATCTTACCGGCCCGGCCGGAACGGGTTACACCTACGCCTGGTATCGCAACAATGAAGCCACACCTTTGACAACCAACCGCGAACTTCATTATATCGTTCCTGCCGGAACGAGTCTTCTCCGACTCGAAGTGAGTTCGCCCGAAGGGTGTACAACTACCGATGAGATGAGCATTAGCTCCAAGGCTGTTCCCGGCATCTCAATTACGGCTAATGCAGCGGAAGTCTGTGAGGGAACCGACATCACGCTTACATTGACTACAACCAACGCCACAGGTCATAACTGGTGGGATAATTTCACCGGCAGTCTAACCCGTGTCTATACGGGTGCCACCGGCGACTCGACCTATGTATTCTGGGCCGAAGCCGTGAATTCCTTAAGCTGCTCTGCCCGCGACACTGTGGAAGTGTTTGTTCGTGGTCTTCCAACGGTTACCATACAAACTGCAGGAGGTAATGCCAACATCTGTAAAAATGAACAAGTTACTGTAACCGGACCAAATCAGCCTGGCTATCAATATCAATGGTATCTGAACGGTAATCCAGCCGGCTCAAACAGTCATCAGTTCAGTTTCACCATGCGAGCCAATGCCCAAGTGAAGTTGAAAGTTACTGACAGCCATGGATGCAGCAATACTTCAAGTACGCTTCAATTACAAGTGATTGATCTTCCGGGTATTATCCTTACGCCTGACAGTGTATCGGTTTGCCTCGGTAACAACTTCACCCTGAAAATCAACAACCAGAATGTAGTTTCTTATTCATGGTTCGATGGTCTTGCAGGCCATCTTAAACAACGCACTTTTGCAACCGACTCGTTGGGTGTTGGCAACTTTATCTATTGGGCAGAAGGCAAAAATGCCGCGGGTTGTGTGAGCCGCGATACGACAATTGTAAAAGTGCTTGCACTGCCGATAGCACACATCAATCCGCCGCCACTTACCACTATTTGTCAGGGGCAAACTGTTACACTTAACACGACCATGGTTCCCGGACATCAGTATAAATGGTTAATTGGCAACGATTCCGTTGGGAATGGCTCAACCTATGTTTTCAACAAACTTCAGACAAAAACCATTAAGCTCAGAGTTACCAATGCCAACGGTTGCGTTTCAACCGATGAAATCACCATCAATGTGGAGGAAGCTCCTGTTGTAGATCTGGGTGGAAATCGAACCGTCTGCCAGAACTATACCCTCGATCTGTCTGGTCCTATAAATGAAAACTATACTTACAAATGGTTTGTTAATGGTGTACAGATCAATGACTTCGATCACAATTATCGTTTTATTGTTACCCAGCCGGTGTTAGTGAAGCTCGAAGTAAAAGTGGGCAATTGTACCACTTCGGATCAAATCACGGTCACCCCGATTGAATCGCCATTGATTACAGTTTCGTCCAACAGCAATCAAATTTGTTTTGGCGACACCATCTTTTTGTCAGTTGCCACCCAAAACGCTAATTCGCATATTTGGTGGGATGGTTTCACCGGTCATACCAACCGAGCCTACGTGCCTTTTGTAAGCGACACTACTCTGGTGCTTTGGGCTCAGGCCGTCAATGGGATGGGATGCACTGCGCGTGACAGTGTTTCGGTTCGCATTAATCCGGTTCCCGAGGTTCCGCTAAGTGTTTCAGGCGGATCGAATTTGGTTTGCTTCAACAGTACAGCCACCATCAGCGGGCCGCAGGTTGCCGGGCATCATTATCAGTGGTATGTTGACAATGTTCCCGTTGGGACAAATAGTTATCAATATAGTTTCACTGTAACGAAAGATGTGACAGTTAGGCTTGTGATTGAAGATATTAATGGCTGCACCAACGAAAACCAGATTGCGATTCTTGCCCGCATCATGCCCGGAATTATTCTTACACCCGACAGCCTCGATGTATGTCTTGGTGAAAGTTATACCCTAAAGATCAACACCGTAAACGTGAACTCATTTGCCTGGTTCGACGGGCTGATGGGGCATCTGAACCAAAGGAGTTTCAGTCCGACAACGGCCGGAACTTACGTTTATTGGGCTGAAGGGGTCAACAACTACGGTTGCGTGAGCCGCGATACTACCATCGTCAGGGTTCATGCACTGCCTCAGGCCTTAATTTTCAGCGATGGCCCCACAACAGTTTGCGAAGGCACAACGATAACCCTAACCGGAAATGGAGGGAATGAGGAAACTCATGAATGGTTTGTTGGCGGAGAACTCGTGAGCATCACCCCCACTTATTCATTTGAAATTCAGGAGACTACCCCTGTAACTCTCCGCCTGACCAACGAATATGGCTGTCAGGATACAGCCATGATCATCATCCATGCCCTTGATAAACCACTTATTGAGCTTGGACCGGATATGCAGTCGTGTGATGGTTATCAGCTTCATTTCGATGCGCCGGTTTATACCGGATATTCATATCTTTGGTATAAAAACAACGAGTTTGTTTCGTCCGACACCACCTATTCGTTTGTTCTTACCGGACACACTCAAATCAAACTTCTCGTGGTCTCAGCCGAAGGGTGTCTGGCTTCCGACTCAGTGTTTATCACCCGGCTTCCTTCACCTTTCATCTCACTTTTCCCACCTTCCAGCGAGATCTGTTTAGGCGAAAATGCTACCCTCACCCTTACCACAAACGGAAATTCTTTTATCTGGTGGGATGGCTTAGGAACAAATGTGAACACCCGCAGTTTTGCACCTTCTATTGGCGATTCAACATACGCTTTCTGGGCAGAAGCCATCAATGCTCAAGGTTGCAAAAGCCGCGACACAGCGTATGTTACCGTGAACAATCCTCCCGAAGTCCACATCGCTATTCAGGGTGTGGCCAACACATTCTGCAAATACAGTCAAGCAATAGTTCAGGGACCGGTTGTTGAAGGCTATCAATATCAATGGTATATTAACGGCGTTGCATCGGGAGACAACAGCAACAGATTGCAGTTCCCCGTATTACAGCAATCCCTTGTCAAGTTGAAAGTTACCGATGCCAATGGTTGTTTGGGCAGCGATTCTTTAACTGTGTATATGCACAACGCTCCGGGAATCATTCTCACGCCTGACAGCCTCGACGTATGTTTTGGTGATTCCTTTACTTTGCACATCAATCCTCAGAATGTGGTTTCGTTTGCATGGTGGGACGGTCTGGCCGGAAACCTTTACTGGTTCGAGTCCGGTGAGATTCCGGAGGGCGAATGGCCTGACGGGCGAGACG
>JBDHYV010000052.1:0-12467 GCA_039811545.1 Bacteroidales bacterium
CTTCGACTATCTGGTCTGATTCGGCAATGTTCACCCTAGGGTCTTTGGCTCCTTGGGCCACAAAAAGTGGAGTCATGATGCGATGGGCATTGAGTGCAGGCGAAGTTGCTTCAAATTGAGTCTTATCCTTTTCGGGGTTTCCGACCATTTCGTACATCATATCGAGCATAGGTTTCCAGTATGGAGGAATGGTTTGCATGAAGGTGAAAAGGTTCGACACGCCCACATAGTCCACGGCAGCGGCATACAGGGTTGGCGTTACTACGAGGCCTTGCAGGGTGGCATATCCTCCATAGCTGGCACCGTAAATGGCGATACGGTTTTTATCGGCGATGCCTTGTTCAATCAGCCAGTAAACCCCATCAGTGATGTCGTTTTGCATGTTTAGTCCCCACTGTTTGAAACTCGACTCGAGGAATTCTCTTCCATAGCCGGTTGAGCCGCGGAAGTTCATCTGCAAAACGGCGAAGCCGCGGTTAGCCAGAAACTGCACTTCAGGATTGAAGCCCCAGTTGTCGCGAGCCCAAGGCCCACCATGAGGGTTGATGACTACCGGAAGGTTTTTTGGTTCAACACCTCTGGGAAGAGTGAGATAGCCATGAATCACTTTTCCATCGCGAGCCCGATATTGGATTGGCTTGATGTCGGCCATCTGTTTCTCGTCAATCCAAGGGCTCACTTCCTGAATTTTAGTCAGGCTGTTTTTCTTCAAGTCGTAGAAATAATAGGCACCCAGCGATTTGTCGCTATACGTGCGCACGATGTATTTTTCTTCGGCTTTGTCCGAAGATGAGAGTGAAATTTCGTATCCGGGAAGAAGTTTTTCGAGGTTTTCAAAAATATCTTTCGTTTGTTTGTCGAAGAAATGGCGTTCGCGTTTCCAGCTCACATAACTGGCGGCTGTGAGCACCTTACGTTTGCGCGAATAGCTCAGGCCCGAAAGGTCGTAATCAGGATTTTCGAACAGCACTTCGGTTTCGGTGAGGGTGGCGGGGTCGTACACCACGGCAACGCTTTTATCACGGCCAATATTTGAGGTGGCATAGAGTTTTTTATTGTCGAAAGTGAAGAATTCGGGGCTTAATGTTTCCTTAAAATTGGTGGTAATCAGGGGTCTGAACTCTTCGTTTTCGTTGTCGCGATAGAGCAACTGACTGTTCACGCCATCAACGATGGCCGTTGCCACGCGGAGTTTTCCTTCGTGGTCGGTCATCCAGCCCTGAATATTACCGGGGTTTTCGGCCAGCATCACCATCTCGCCGGTTTTGATATTCAGCCGGTAGGGGTCGAACACCATGGCGTTGCGTTTGTTCAGGCCCACAATCACAAAGTCGGGCTGGTCTTCAAGGTCGTCAATGATTTGGGTGCGCACGCCTTCAAAACAGGTAAGGCAGCGGGCGTTTTTGCCGTCCATATCCACGCCATAAAGTGCAAAATTCTCGTCGCCGCCATTGTCTTTCAAGAAAAGAATACGGCTGTTATTGGCCCAAAAATATCCGGCAATGTCGCGGTCGGTTTCCGAAGTGATCCGAACGGCCTTCTGGCTGCCGGCTTTCTGAACAAAAATATTCATCCGGCTTTCGTAAGGTGCCATATAGGAGATATATTTCCCATCAGGGCTGAGGTTAAACGACGATTTCTCGGGGTTTTTGAAAAAGTCTTCCAAAGGTACAACGGGAGGTCTCTGTGCCATAATTTGTGTTGAGATCAGAAGGGTTAACAACATCAGGTGAAGACGGCCAACACCCGGTTTCATGCTTATTTTCATAAATTAAAATGGTTGAAAAATTATTATATTGAGTAAGATGGTGTATTTTTCTGCAAAGATAGTATTTTGAGCATTTGCCCGAAAGTCTTTCCATCAATCAGCGCTGTTGGCCATTGGATTGAATTTTATACTTTTACATTTCGGCAAGCGTTTTTGGAGTGTAAATCAATACACGAAAAGGGTGAATATCTACAGCAAAAAGAAAAGATGGAAAATGGTATTAGCAGCAATCGCTTTGCTAATCATTGCTTTATCAACATATTATACCAGTAATTTGGTTTCACAGTTTGCGCAGGAAGAACGCAATCAGGTGCGCAACTGGGCCGATGCCGTTGAACGCAGAGCAAGTTTGATGCGCTATCAGGAGAATTTCTTTGTGGCTTTACGCCAGCAGGAACGTCAACGGGTAGAACTTTTAGCCAAAACTTACCAGAAAGTACTCTTTGGTTCGCTCGAAGAAGAGCTCACTTTCTATTTAGAGATTATTAGCAACAACACCAGCATACCGGTGATTATCGTGGACAAAGACGGAAATATCATCGAACGGCAGAATGTGGACAAGCGTTTCGAGGGCGAAAACTGTTTTGAGGGCGAGATAAAGGAGTCCTTCTCTGAATACAGCCCCATCCCCATCAGCGACACCAAACAATTGCTATATTATAAGGAGTCCATCATTTTCAGCGAGTTGAAGCGTGTGCTCGACGATTTGGTGAGCTCGTTTCTCACAGACATTGCTTCTAACGCGAGTAATGTCCCGGTCATTATCACCGACAGCACCTTTACCAATGTATTGCAATACGGAAACTTAGAGATACCGCCTCATGCCGATTCGCATTTCTGGCAACAACAGATTGCATTGATGAAAACTGAGAATCTCCCCATCGAGATTCAGTTTTTAGATTATGGCAAGACGTTTATTTTCTACAAAAGCTCGCCCATGCTGCTGCGCATACAATTCTTTCCCTTGGTTCAGATTGCGGTGATTGGTCTGTTTCTTTTGATTGCTTATCTGCTTTTCAGTTATGCCCGTCGTGCCGAACAGAATCAAGTGTGGGCCGGAATGGCCAAAGAAACGGCGCACCAAATTGGCACTCCGCTTTCGAGTTTGATGGCCTGGATTGAATTGCTTAAAATGGAAGAAAACGCTTTCACCGGTGTTGAAGAAATGGAAAAAGACATCAGACGATTGGAGATGATTGCCGAAAGATTTTCGAAAATTGGCTCCACTCCGGTTTTAGTACCGGTTGATATGGTTCGCCTGCTTGAAGATACCATCAACTATTTGCGCCCAAGGACTTCCAAAAAGATTCAATATATTCTGGATTTTCCCTTGACGGAGAAAGTGATGCTGCCGCTCAACGAGTCGCTTTTTCAGTGGGTGATCGAAAACCTATGCAAAAATGCAATTGACGCCATGAATGGTCAGGGAACCATCACATTATCGCTCAAAACCGAAGGCAACACCGTCAATTTAGATGTGAGCGATACGGGAAAAGGAATGCAAAAGGCGACCATCAAACAGGCTTTTGAGCCGGGTTATACGAGTAAAAAACGTGGCTGGGGGTTGGGGCTTACATTATCCAAGCGCATTGTGAAAGACTATCACAAAGGGCAGATTTTTATCAAAAGTTCGGTCGTCAACGAAGGTACAACCCTAAGAATTGTGCTTTACAAAAAAGCATAAAACTCGCTTATCTGAACGATTGAGGCGGTTTGGGTTTGTTTTGCACAACATCTTCAATTTTCTGAACCACTTCATCGGTGAGCAGATGGGTCATTCCACTTGTTTTCAGATTTTCATCCAATTGCTCAATCCTTGATGCTCCGGTGATGGCAGTGCTCACATTCGGGTTTTTCAGACACCAGGCCAAAGCAAGTTGTGGAAGACTCATCCCGAGTTCGTTGGCTAAAGCGTTGAGGTTGGCAGCCTTACGAATTTTTATTTGGCCTTCTTCGCTTTCTAATTTTCGCTTAAGCCATTGGTTTTCGGGTTGTTGCATTCGTGTTCCTTCGGGAAAGCCAAGGAGGTATTTATTCGTAAGGATGCCGCTTGCCAATGGGCTCCAGATGGTTGTCCCCAACCCAAGATCGGCAAAAAGGGGCAAATAGTCAACTTCTAGCTTCTGCCGGTTAAACAAATTGTATTCTGGTTGCTCCATGAGCGGCGGAATCAGGTGTTCGCGGCGGGCAATATCGTGTGCGGCCCGAATCATCCAGGCCGGCCATTCGCTTGTTCCCCAATACAGTGCTTTGCCCTGATTGAGCACAAGATTCATCGCCCAAACAGTTTCTTCGAGCGGAGTGTCGTAATCGGGCCGATGACAGAAGATCAAATCAACATATTCAAGATCAAGACGTTTTAAGGCGTTGTTGGTGCCTTCGAAAATATGTTTCCGCGAGAGTCCGGTATCATTTGGCCCCTGCCCGCCCCAGAATATTTTTGTCGAAACCACATAATCCGAACGTTTCCACCGGGTGAGTTTCAACACTTTTCCCATGATTTCTTCCGACATTCCATTGCCGTAAACCTCCGCATTGTCGAAAAAGTTCACCCCATTATCAAAGGCTTTTGTCATCAACCGGTAAGCCAAATCAACATCCACCTGGCTGCCAAAAGTGATCCATGAACCAAACGACAGCTCCGACACCTTCAGTCCGGAGCGTCCTAAAAAACGATATTTCATCATCTAATGATCTTATTAAAAACTTGATTTGCTGACCGATAGCTCTACATTGAGGCGGCCATTGTAAAATCTTTAGCATGGATGCTCATCACCGGGATTGGGCTTCTGTGCACCATTTGCTGTGCAAAAGGCCCCAGCCAGATATTGGAGGGTTTGATTTCCTGTTCGTCCATGATGCTGATGAGGTTGGCCTGGACATCCATTGCGTATTGAATAGTATCAGTGGTTAAATTATTTGTTTTCAGCTCTTTGACAATATAACGCACTTCGTTTTCTTTCAAATATACTTCCACTTGTTTGATATATTCGCGCACAGTTTCCACAATTTCTGGCACATCTGACGACAGAAGGGCCAAAACGTGGATTTCGGCATCAAAGTATTTGGCAATGAGGGCCGTCATAGGAGTTTTTTGCCTACTTTCGACTGTGCTGTCAATGGGCATCACCACGGTTTTGATGGTTCGTCCGATGTCAACCCCTGCGCGGATCGAGACGACAGGTCGTTGGATGGCACTCACAATGCGGAAAGCATTGCTCCCCATCCAGAGTTCTTCGAACCCAGAGGCACCATGGGTACCTATGACGACAAGGAAGGCGTCAAGCTCGTCGGCCAGATCTACAATTTCACGGTAAATTTTGCCTTTTCTTACTTTAAAAAACAGCTTCCCCTTGCCCATGAGCGGCTGATATTTGTCAATCATCACCTCGAAACGTGTTATGGCTTCGGCCACAATCTGATCCTGACTTACAAGATAAATTTCTTTGCCACTCACCGGGCGGTTCACCCAAACCATACACACATCGGCATCGGCTTTGTTGGCAATTGAAATGGCGTGTTCCAGTGCATTGATGGAGCATTCGGAAAAATCTATTCCGGTTAAAATCACTTTTTTCATGGCCCTGTATTGTTTATGGTGGAAGGAAATAATGTAGGCGGTTCAATGGTTTCTTTGATGACAAAGGCTTTTGGATAACTGATGGCGATATAGCGCAACTGACTTTCGGCATCTAATCTTGTGCGGAAATTGCCCACCCTGACACGGTAATAAGGTTGCCCGAAACTCAGAAAAGCAGGCATTTCGGGAAAAGCATTGGTGAAAGCCGCTATGGTTTCCTGGGCATGATTCACCGCCTGATTGCCCGATTCCATAAAAATCTGGATACGGAAACCTTCAATTTTATTGAAAGCCGGACGCTTGCTTAGCTCAATCAGGCTGTCGAGTTGCACCGGTTGAATCAAGCTCATCTTGCCATGCTGCTGAGCGTTGACGGGCAGAAAAAACAACAGCACCACCACTAAAACTAGTATCTCATTGTGTTTCAACATCCAAAAGATTGTGTTATTTTGTGTTTTAAAAAAGTCGCGGTTAGATATCCGTTTGTCCCGACCTCAGGCTCAGTACCGGTATTAACGAATTATTGATGATTTGTTGTGCATAAGGGCCTAAAAACATTCCGCCCGAGGTGCCTCCTTGTTCGGTCATGATACAAATGAGGTCGCATTTCGATTCGTAGGAATAATTTAGCAGGCTGCTCACTAAATTTTCGGCCTCAAGTTCTTTCACCTCAAATTCAATTCCATTGTTTCGAAGATATTTTATTGCATCGTCGGTATAGGTTTTCACGCGGTTGCGGATGACGTTGATCGGGCTGCTGTATAGCGATACCACATGAACTCGGGAATTGCAGATGCCAGCCATTTTTGTGGCAAAAGGGATTTTATGTTTGGTTTCGGGATTGCTGTCAATAGGCAGAAGAATGTTTTTTGTGTGAAGATCGCCGGCATGGTAGTCACCTCTCACCGTAATGACGGGACAGGGTGAATGGGTAACGATACGGTAGGCATTGCTTCCAATCCAGAACTGCTCAAATCCGCTCACACCGTGCGTTCCGGCGAGCACAACATCGGCTTCAATTTTGCGTGCCACATTGGCTACCTCTGTGTAAACCTTGCCTTTGCGAAGGATTACGTTGATTTTTCCGTTGTTCAGGCGTGCCTCGAAACTTGGAACAATATCCTCTAAGAGTTTTTTTGTTTCGATACGAAGAGCCTGATCAATATTAGCCACCATATCGGGCGTGCTGCTGTTGTCAACCCACACCAAGCTGAGCTCTGCTCCACTGCGATTGGCCATCATCAGAGCATACTCCAAGGTGTTAATAGCATTTTTCGAGAAGTCGAAAGCAACAAGTAACTGTTTCATATCCAAAGTATTACTAAATATAACGCTTTTCGGATTCACTATTTTTTTTATCCAACACCTACAGTCCGAACCACGATTTTACTGGTTGCTAATTTACATCATTCTTGAAGAAAAGCAAGCATTTGCGCTTAATAAAACCCAAAACCGTACATTTGCACACAGGAAGGTAGTATTAGCTTATGAACGAAAATCTGGATGCGCAGGGCAACTTGCTAAGCAAAGCGGAAAAGGAGCTTGAAAACGTGCTTCGCCCCGATGCCTTTGGCAGTTTTGCCGGGCAGGAGCAAGTGGTGGAAAATTTGCGTATTTTTGTTAAAGCTGCCGTTCAGCGTGGCGAGGCTTTGGATCATGTGTTGCTTCACGGCCCACCCGGCTTGGGAAAAACAACCCTTTCGCACATTATCGCCAACGAGCTTGGCGTAAACCTCAAGCTCACTTCGGGGCCGGTTTTGGACAAACCAGGCGATTTGGCCGGGCTGCTCACCAATCTTGAGGCCAATGATGTGCTTTTTATTGATGAGATTCATCGTTTGAGCCCCATTGTTGAGGAATATCTCTATTCAGCAATGGAGGATTTCAGCATTGACATCATGATTGAAACAGGCCCCAATGCCCGTTCGGTTCAGATTGCCCTCAATCCCTTTACCCTCATTGGTGCTACCACCCGTTCGGGACTGCTTACTTCGCCGCTGAGGTCGCGTTTTGGCATCACTTCGCGCCTGGAATATTACGATGCGCACACCCTTGCTGGCATCGTCAAGCGTTCGGCTTCCATTCTCCGAGTTCCCATAGTGGAAGAAGCAGCTTTTGAAATTGCACGACGCAGCCGTGGAACACCACGTATTGCCAATCTGTTGCTCAGGCGCGTGCGCGATTTTGCCCAGATTAAAGGCGATGGAACTATCACTCTCGACATTGCCCAATATGCCCTCAAGGCGCTTCATGTGGATCAGCATGGGCTCGACGAGATGGACAACCGCATTCTGTCAGCAATCATCGAAAAGTTTAAAGGTGGCCCTGTGGGCATCACCACCATTGCAACAGCGGTGGGCGAAGAGGCCGGAACCATCGAAGAGGTTTATGAACCTTTCCTGATTCAGGAAGGATACTTGATGCGAACTCCACGCGGACGTGAAGCTACTGAACTTGCATACCGACATCTGGGAAAAATAAAAAAAACCGAACAAGGAAAACTGTTCGAATAAAGAGCCGAAAAACCTCCTGATTTTAAAATAATCATCTTTTCTTGTAACCTTTTCGTCGCTCGCACACCCTAATGTGGCGTGATATGAATAGTTTACATCATGAATAAACCGCAGTTTATCAGGTCGGCAGAGGTACATTCACCGAGAAACGCGAAGGAAATAATCGGCGCGATTGGTTTTTCTGAACAATCGTCAAACATGAATTGTTGTTTGAATTATAGCCTTTTGGCAATGAAACAACATCCTTTCCGATAATTTCAAAAAAACTACATAAATGAGCCGTTTTGATCAACTTTCCGAAAGCGAAATCGTTAAACGCATTCTTTCAGGCGAGAAGAACTTATACGAAATTCTGGTAAGGCGCTTCAATCCATACCTCTACAAAGTTGGGCGGTCGTATAATTACAATCACGACGACACGATGGACCTGATGCAGGACACCTATCTGGATGCCTTCAAAAGCCTTGCGCAGTTTGAGGGTCGAGCGGGCTTTAAAACCTGGATTATCCGCATCATGATGAATAACTGTTACCATAAAAAAGAAAAGTTCAGTTATAAAAACGAAGTCATGAAAGAAATTAACGAACAGTCGGAACCTCTTTTTAGCCATAGAAGCAACGACACCGAAAAAATTGTTCACAGCCGCGAGCTTGGGGCAATCATTGAAAATGCCTTAACAAAAATTCCGATAGACTACCGTATGGTTTTTTCGCTTCGCGAAATCAACGGTATGAGCGTTGCCGAAACAGCTAACCTGATGGATATCAGCGAGGCAAACGTTAAAACCAGACTCAACAGGGCAAAATCCATGTTACAAAACGAGCTTAATAAAACTGTTGTGGCCGAAGAGCTCTTCGGCTTCAACTTGGTTTACTGCGATAAAATTGTTGAATATGTTATGAAAAGAATCTAAGTCATGATGTTTGTAAGAGAAATTTTAACCGACAGCACAGATAAACCGGCGTTAAACACTCCACTGAAGTCCAACGCATTTAAACTGTCGGACACCGACAAAATTAAAAAGATTGAATATCATTTTGCCCAGATTATGAACACCTTAGGGCTCGACCTCACAGACGACAGCCTGAGAGCGACGCCAAAACGTGTGGCCAAAATGTATGTCAAAGAAATCTTCAGTGGTCTGAACCCTGAAAACAAACCCGAAGTCAGCCTTTTCGACAATAAATATGCCTATAAAGGCATGCTGGTGGAGAAAAACATTACACTTTATTCCAACTGTGAGCATCATTTTGTGCCCATTATCGGCAAAGTTCATGTGGCATATTTTCCCGGAAAGAAAGTGATAGGATTGTCCAAAATCAACCGTATTGTCCAATATTATGCCAAACGGCCACAGGTGCAGGAACGCCTGACCGAACAGATTGCTCAGGCCTTGAAAGACATTTTTCAACACAACAACGTGGCTGTGGTGATTGAGGCCGACCATTTGTGTGTGGCTTCACGTGGAATCAAAGACACCGAGAGCAATACCATTACGGCCAGTTTTTCGGGCGAATTTGAAAAAGAATCAATCAAACAAGAGTTTTTATCTCATTTAACATTTAACAAATAAACCCATGGGACACATTGTCAATTTACTCTCAACTGAACACCTTACGCACGATGTTTTGCGCCTCAGAGCCAAAAAACCTGCCGATCTGAGCTATCTGCCCGGACAGGCCGTTGACATTTCGCTCAACAAAGAGGGCTGGAAAAACGAACTCAGGGCTTTCACATTCACTTCACTACCCGAGGAAGACCATATTGAATTCATCATCAAAACCTATCCCGACCGAAAAGGAGTTACAAATCAATTGCTTTCATATCCGGCTGGCAGCGAGCTGATTGTTGAAGAACCTTTTGGCGACATCCATTATAAAGGTGAGGGAATATTTATTGCCGGAGGAGCCGGCATTACACCTTTTGTAGCCATTTTCAAACAGTTAGAAAAGGAAAACCGGGTTGCTGGCAACAAATTGATTTTTGCTAACAAAACCAAGTCCGACATTATCCTCGAAAGCCATTTTCAAAAACTTCTGGGCAAGAATTTCATCAATGTCTTGTCAAACGAGGAGTTGGTCGGCTATGAACATGGTTTTATTTCGGCTGAGTTGTTGAAAAAATATTCCGAAGATAGCCCCAATGCCTATTATTATCTATGTGGTCCACCACCGATGATGGCCGCCATTGAAAAACATCTGGCTGTATTAGGGGTGAAAGAGGCTCAGATTGTGAAAGAGGCTTTCTGAAAAAAAGACCAAAGAAATTAACCCTGAGGGCAAGCTTAAAAACGCTTGCCCTTTTTTGTCTTCTTGTCGGCTCTTTTGCCTGATGCCCAAGGCTTTTCCCAGTCTGTTTCGTGTTCGGGATAGGTTTTGTGGTCGTTTTTCTTCTTGGGTTTTATTGGTTTATTTCCGGCCACTTCCACTTTTACTCCAGAAGTGTTTTTGTTCGGACTTCCAAAACTTCCAATAACGAGTTCGATATGAGCTGCGTCAATGTCAACAAAAGAATAATTATCCATGATATCAATCCGTCCTACTCCAACATCTCGTGAACGGGTAACCTCATTGATCAGACCAATGATATTGTGCGGACCAATCTTATCGCGCCTTCCCATACTGAAAAACACCCTTACATAGTTTTCTTTTGTTCCGTATCCATCGCGCCACGAGCCTTTGCGTCCGCGTCCCTGTCGTTCTTCGGGGAACTCGTCGCGTCGAACTGTTTTTGACTCGTCCACATTCAGATCGACAGCATGGCGATAATAATCAAGGAAGCGATTAAACTCCAGTGCTACAAACCGTTTGATGAGTTCCTGACGATCCATCCATTCCAACTTTCGGTATATTACCGGCAGAAACGATTCGATTTCTTCGTGGTTAATTTCCACATTCTCCATGCGGTCAACATGGTGGAAGAGTTGTTTTTCGCACACTTGAACACCGGTTGGGACTTTTGCTTTTGCAAACTCGCGTCCCACTTTTTTCTCGATGAGCTTCATTTTCCCCTTTTCCTTCAGGTTGATGATGCTGATACAGATTCCGGTTTTGTCGGCTCTTCCGGTTCGTCCGCTGCGGTGAATATACACTTCCGGTTCGTCGGGCAAGTTGTAGTTGATGACATGTGTAAGGTCGTTCACATCTAATCCGCGAGCAGCAACATCAGTTGCTACGAGCATTTGCAGATTGCGGGTGCGGAAGCGCTTCATCACGTGGTCGCGCTGAGCCTGCGAGAGGTCGCCATGCAAAGCGTCGGCATTGTAGCCATCGCGGATGAGCGAATCGGCAATTTCTTGTGTTTCGATTCGGGTGCGACAGAAAACAATGGCGTAGATATTGGGATAAAAGTCGGCTACACGTTTCAAGGCGGCATAACGGTCTTTTGCCTGCACCAGGTAATACACATGCTTGACATTGGCAGTTCCTGTATTGCGTTCGCCCACACTCTTAATCAGAGGATTGTGCATGTATTTGCTCAGAATGCGTTCCACCTCATCGGGCATGGTGGCCGAGAAGAGAAGTGTGTGTTTTTCTTTGGGCATTTCCTGTAGGATGCTGTCCACATCGTCTTGAAATCCCATATCGAGCATTTCGTCAGCCTCATCGAGCACTGCCCAACGCACATACTTTAAGTTAGTTTTGCCACGCCGTATCATGTCGTTCATACGACCGGGAGTTGCCACGATAATTTGCGGATTATCGTACAAATATTTGATTTGTAGTTCAATAGAGGCTCCGCCGTAGATTGGGGTAATTTTAATACCCGGCATATAACGAGCAAAATTTGTCAGGTCGCGGGTAATCTGCATACAGAGTTCGCGGGTGGGGCAGAGTACCACTGCCTGTGTCTGGCGCAGGCTTGGGTCAATGTAGTGCAACACCGGAAGGCCGAAAGCTGCGGTTTTTCCGGTACCCGTTTGAGCCAGACCGACAAGGTCGGTGGGCTGTTCAATTAAACTGGGGATTACGGCTGCTTGCACGGGCATGGGCTCTTTAAACCCAAGAGCTTCAATGGCTTGCAGAAGCTCGGGTTTGAGTCCTAATTCTTGAAAAGAAGGCATAAAATGATGGAAATATTTAGCCGGCAAAAGTAGGGTTTAATTGCTAACAAAATCATTATCAACCAAAAAAAGATAGAAACAGGAGGCAGAGAGCGTAGAAAAGGGTAATTGATGCCCTCATTTTTGAAATATGTACTGAACCCGTTCGTAAATAAAGCCAGTATAAAAGATGAGTGCTCAACCCCTGCATCTGACCTGGAATGTCTGCCGACGGCAAAAATTATGGCACTGCATTGGTTGAATTATTAGTTCGACCTATTGCCTGCTGTAAGTCAACAAATATGATTTTTGGAAGTCATCATCTCTTCAGCAAGTTGTGGCTGGTGGTGCTATATTTTGCCGTGATGACCCATCGGTAATCAGCCGGACTTTGTTCTTCCAAGGACCAAAAATCGTAGAAAACATGTTTTCTGTCGCCATTTTCATCAAGCTCCGACCGACCAGTTGCGCCGAAATGAGCACTGGCAGTTTCGATAAAGTGGGCTTTGAAAGTTGCAAATTCAGATTCTGCTTTCTGGGTAATAGATGTTAAAAAGGCAGTCC
>JBDHYV010000053.1:0-12448 GCA_039811545.1 Bacteroidales bacterium
AAGTCTCACTTTAATGTCGTATTCCTCACCTTCTTCTTTGAATCGTGAGGCTACAAGACCGTTCACCCTGTTGCGAATCATTGTTGAAACCACCGCACTATTGAGGCCGTGGAGTGCAAGTTTTTCGCGGTCGAGTTTTATTTCAAGCTCGGGTTTGTCGTTTTTGCGGCTGACAGTGATGTCGGTAGCCTCGGGCACTAAGTTGAGTTTCTGCCGGATTTGTTCGGCAACGGTATTGGTCGAGTTGAAATCGAAGCCATAGATTTCGACGTCCACGTTATTTTGACTGCTCATCCCCATACCTCCGCTCGTTGTGGAAACCGTTGAGGTGATGACTTCGGGGAAGGTGGCAATCTGCGCACGCATATCATCGGCAACTTCCCAGACTGTTCGTTCGCGCTCATCCACGTGTTTAAGGCGCATCATAAAATTGATAATGTTACTACCGGCAGTTGAGAATATCGAGAACATACTTCCTTCATCGTCGGATCCGGCGGAAGTTGCCATTACTTCAACTTCGGGGTAACGTTCCTTGATGATGGCTTCCATTTGACGGGCGGTTTGTACGGTTTCCTCCACCCTTGTTCCGGTTTGCAACTCCATCGAAATATTGATGCGCGACTCGTCAGCTTCGGGCATAAAGTCAGTTCCTATAAACCTCATTAACAGCAGGGAGCCAAAAAACATCCCTCCGGCTATCAACATCACCACGGTTTTGTGTTTTAGCGACCATCTGAGGGTAGCCACATAGAAATCGTCAAGCTTATCCAACATTGGCTCTATCGTGCGTTGAAAACTCAGCCGGCCTGGATTTTCAAGCCGAGGCCTGAGTTTCAGCATATAGGCCGACATCATGGGTGTCAAAGTGATGGCGGCAAGAGTTGAGGTAACAATTGTGATAGTTACAATCCAGCCTAACTGGTTGAACATCACGCCGGTGAGTCCGCCAACGAGGGTCAGCGGGAAAAATACAGCAACGATAACTAAGGTCGTGATGATCACCGAGAGCCAAACTTCGTTGGTGGCATAAATGGCAGCTTCGCGGGGGCTGCTCCCACGCTCGATGTGTCGGGTGATGTTTTCGAGCACCACAATGGCATCGTCAACCACCATGCCAATGGCGATGGACAAGGAGGTGAGCGAGATAACGTTGATGGAATTACCGGTAATAAACAGGTAGATGAAGGCAACAATGAGCGAGATGGGAATGGTGAGGCCGATGATAAAAGTTGCTCTCCAACGCCCCAGAAACAGCAAGATGACTAATATAACAAAGATGAAGGCATACATCAATGTTTCGGAGAGGTTATTGATAGAGCCTTTGATGAAAGACGATGAGTCGAGGATAAGGTCGAATTTGATGTCGGGAGGCAGATTTTTTGTCAGCTTAGCAAGTTCTTCCCTCACCTGACGGGCTACTTTGACGGTGTTGGCACCCGACTGTTTCATCACAAACATCCTGAGGCCGGTTTTACCGTTGATTTTCTCGTCGAGGGCAAGGTCTTTGAGCGAGTCGCGCACAACAGCCACATCGCGCAGATAAACCGGCACACCGTTATAGTTGCCTACAACGAGGTTGGGAAGCTGGTCGCTTTCGGCCAATTCGCCCTGCACTCGAAGCTGATAGTCGAAAGTTCCCATCTTGACACTTCCCGAAGGAATGTTCAGGTTTTCGGCACCAATCACATTGCCAATTTGTTCGATAGTGAGGCGATAGGCATCGAGGCGTCGCGGATCAGCATCCACATAAACCACGCGTTTTGGAGTTCCAATCATCGAAACTGAGCCAACGCCTTCGATACGGTTCAACGGGTTGATGATTTTTTCTTCGAGAATTTTGTCTAATCCTGGATAGCTTTCATCCGCCGTAACGGCATAAAAGATGATGGGCATCATGCTGGTATTAAACTTAAAGATCATCGGACGGTTGATGCCGTCGGGCATATAGTCGTAAACACGGTCTATCACGTCGCGCACCTCGTTGGTTGATTCGTCGAGGTTGGCTCCCCAGTTGAACTCAATGGTGATGACCGAGAGGTTGTCGGACGAAGTAGAGGTAACCTCCTTTACATTGTCCACCGTGTTTAGTGCGTCTTCCAGGCGCTTGGTGATATTGGTTTCTATTTCGGCGGCACTGGCTCCCGAATAGGTCGTCATCACCGAAAGAAACGGCGGATCAATCTCGGGATAAAGGTCAACCGGAATATTGATCAGTGCGTAGATACCCATCACAATCACGGCCGTAAAGACCATGAAAGTACTGATAGGTTTGTTAACCGCGGTTTTGTATATACTCATGGCTCGTGCTATTGTTCTTTATGGTTTTTCACCACTTCCACTTTCATACCGTCAAGCAGACGGCCTTGTCCTTTCACAATCAGATGGTCGCCGGCTTTGAGCTCTGACGAATTCACTTCCACCATGTCGTTGATTCTTTTGCCGATGGTTACAGGAATACGCTTGGCGGTGCCATTTTCTTCAATAAACAGATAACGATCATTTGAGCCTTGCAGCTTCAGAATGGCATTGGCCGGCAGAAGCAGCGCCTGTTCCTTTTCGAGGTCGAGCGACACCCGGCTGAACATTCCGGGCCGGAGCAGGCGGTCGCGGTTGTCAACCGAAATCTCGACGTTGAAGGTGCGGCTCAAGGGGTCAATCACCGGATAGACATTGAACACTTTACTGGAAAAAGTTTTTTCGGGATAGATATCGCACCGAACCATGGCTTCCATTCCCTTGCTGATGAGCGGAAAATAGCGTTCGGAAATGGGAACAAGGAGTTTCAAACGGTCAATCTGCACTAACGAGAGAATGGCGGCTTTGCCGATGGGTGCGGCAGGTGCGCCTGAATACATCTCGCCAGGCTGAAAATATTTGCCTGAAACTACTCCGTTGAAAGGTGCTGATAGGCGGACGTTTTCGCCCAGAAAGGCCACATTGCTACGTAGCACTTCAAGTTGCGATTTCACTTGATCGTATTGTTGCTGGGCAATGGTGCCGGCCTTGTGGAGAGTGTCCATACGCGCAAAGTCGGTTTCAAGGGTCTTGAGCTGCACCTGAGCCTGATGATATTGGGTTTGATCCATTTGCACAAGCAACTGTCCTTTTTGAACTTGTTGCCCTACGTCCACCAATATTTTATCAATCCGGCCGGGGGCTGCCGGTGCATAATGTACTTCTTCCCAAGCCAACATTGTGGCCGTGTATTCAATGTCGCGGGCAACGCTCTGCACATCGAGGGTGAGAGTTTCGACGGGTTCGGCTTTGTCGCCGCTCTCTTGGTTGACAGCTTTATTTTCGCTTTTTCCGCCACACGATGCCAACACAAAAGGCAGGAGGGCTACACTGAGATAAAGAATTCTTTTCATAAATATAGGGGTCATTGAATTATTGTATCGTTCCGTAAAGTTTTTCGAGCTGAAGGCGGGCGCTGAGCACCTGCATAGTGGAGTTGATAAAGTCTGACTCAGATTTCAGGTAATTGTTGTCGGCGTTAATCAGGTCGAGACCAGAAAGCATGCCCTGTTCATATTTCAGTTTAAGATTGCCATAAACACGTCGGGCTACCTCAATACTTTCCTTTTGGTTTTCGTGGTTTTCGATGGCGTTTGAGAGATTGAAACGGAGCTGTTTCTCATGTGTACGAAGCTGGTCGGCCACTTGTTGTTTGTTGTTTTTCACCGTCAACAGGTCAATTCTGGCTTGTTTGGTCTGGGCAGCCCTCAGCCCGCTCGAAAAGAGTGGAATATTCAGTTGTAGGCCAACCATATTTGCCGGCGACATATCGAAGTCGGGTTTGATCAGTTTGTAGGTGTAACGATAAAAACCGGCCAAAGTGGGTAAATAGCTGGCTCTTTTCAGGTCCACCATTTTGCTGGTGAGTGCCTCCTGTTGCTCGATCATGCGGAAATCAATATTGCCTGCAAGGTCGAAATTTTTCATCATCAGATTTTCTATTGCAGCATCATCTAAAAGTTGTTCGAGCATATCGGTAAGCACCAGCTTGGTGTTGATATCGGCACCCAATTGCAAGCGCAGCAGGTTTTTAGCCAATTCGGCCTGCCGCTCGGCCGACGACTGCATGTTTTGCAACGAGTTGACCTGAATAAAAAGCTGGTCGAGATTGGTCTGTTCAATCACACCCACCCGGGCTGCCGGCACAGTTTTCTCGTAAAGTGATTTCAGGTTGGCCAGATTCAGATCTAATATGCCGAGTAGTTTTTCGCTAAGGAGCACCATGTGATAGGCATCTGTTACATTGCTGATCACTTCGTTTTCGGTTTTAACCTTATTCAACAGGCTCATTTCCTGTGACAGTTTGGCCAATTGTATGCCAACAATATAGTTTCCGTTGAAAATCAATTGACTGAGATTCAGATAGAAGTTGCTTTGCGGCTTGATGTCAATTTCGGTTGGCGGTGCGCCTTCCATGAAACGGATAGAGATTTTGGCACCCAAGGCATTGGAATAGTCGGCCGAAGCGTTAAGCTGAGGCAAACCGTTGGCAATGGCTTCTTTGAGTGCTAAACGCGACTTGTCCACGGCATAATCAGAATTGATCATGCTGCGATTGTGTTCCAAAGCATAATCTCGCGCCTGTTTCAGGCTGATTTTCATTTCTGATTGAGCCAAAAGGCTGCCTGTCATCAGAAATGACAAAAAGAGGAGAAGGGTTTTTCGTGCATTCATAAAGTTATTCGTTGCTTACTTTTTGTTCTTCGAAGAAATTGTTGATTAAGGCTAAGCCTTTCGGGGTTGACAAGCCCCTCAAATAAGGCATTAAGATGTTGTTCAGCAGTTCATCGCTGCCGAGGTTGTTCACCGCAATGCGGCTGTGACTATGAATGAGCTGTATCATGTCCAGAATAAACTGATCCACAATCATAATATCGAGCTCTTTGCGAAAGACGCCTTCTTTGACACCCCTCTCGAGCATGAGAAATGAAAGTGAATTCAGGCGCAAACTATCCTTGTCATTAAACAGACATTCACGCATTTTTGGCATATATTTCGCTGCGTCCTCCACGAAAACACGGGGCAAGGATGTATGGAGTTCTTTCTTACGGCGTATGATTTTAAAAAGAGCTTCCACCACATTATCTGAATCTACGATGATACGGCGCAGTTCTTCATTTTCCTGACGAAGAATCTCGTGTAAAGCTTCTATAACTAAGGTGTCTTTCTGGCCAAAAAATTCGTAAAGTGTCCGCTTCGACATCCCAAGCTCTATTGCAAGGTAATCCATCGTGATGTTGCGGATACCCATCGTCAAAAACAACTCCCCTGCCTTTTGAATGACTTTATTTCGATTATCCAAGGTTGAAAAATTTTGGCAAAACTACAAAACTTTTTACGTTTAATAGTTTTCAAAAAAAATAAAATTTTTCAGTCGCTGCCAACTTGGCGCGCTTAGCCGAGGTTCACCGGTACAAATTTGTTTTCAATGGCTGTGCCTTTTTCTCAAACCGTGCAGCCTTTCCCTTTGTTCGTAGGCGTTTAGGCCGGTTTTGTCCTTATCTTTGTAGAATCGGGCCACCCCCTTATGGGATTTGTTGCCATTAAACATTATTTTTGCATCACATTTATGCTTCCGGTATGAAAAAGTTAATTGTTGTTATCGCTTTTTTAGTTGTTACAATAGCTGGCATGAGTCAGGAAAAGGTGCTTACGGGTTACATTTCGTATGCCACTTTCAACGTTCCCGGTGGACAGCCTTATGTTGAAACCTATCTTGCAGTGGAGGCTTCGAGTGTAGTTTTTGCACAGGTTTCCGGCTCAGCTTATCAGGCTTCTGTGGGCGTTACTTTTATTTTTATGCAGGACGATTCGGTTCGCAATTATGCAAAATATGAACTTAAAAGTCCTGTTGTTGCCGATGCGGCCAAAGCAATGTTTGGCATTGTTGACCAGCAACGTTTCTCGCTTCCTGATGGCACCTATACGATGTCGGTTGAACTTGCCGACATGAATAATCCAGATGCCATTCCGTTTAGTACAAAAGAAGAAATTATATTGAACTTCAACAATGATGCGGTTCAACTTTCGGCCATACAGCTCATCGAAAGCTATCGTCAAAGTACCGAAGAGAGTGTCATTACCAAAAACGGATTTGATCTTATTCCGTTGGTTTATGCTTACTATCCAGCTACCGATAGTGTGCTGCATTACTACGCTGAAATCTATAATAGTGCAAAAGCCTTTGGCGAAGGCACTAAATTTTTACTTTCCTATTATATCGAATCTTTTGAAAATCAGAGCAAAATGGGCGATTACATTTACCGCAGGCGTACCGAGGCACGCCCGGTCAATGTTTTGCTTAACAGCATTGACATCACCAATCTGCCTTCGGGCAACTACAACTTAGTGGTGGAAGTGCGCGACCAACAAAACCAGCTTGCAGCACAAAATAAGGTGTTTTTTCAACGGAGTAATCCCAAGGTACAATACAATCTGAAAGACATTGCATCGGTCAATGCCGAAGCCACTTTTATGGGAAAAATCAACAACAGCGACACTTTGACGATGATGCTGCGATGCATTGCCCCTATTTCCACCGAAGCCGACCGCGACTATGCCTCCAACCTGTCGAAAACAACCGACAAAAGGACGATGCAGCAATTTTTGTTTAATTTCTGGCAGAAACGCAATGCTACCGATCCTCGACAGGCCTGGCTCAACTATTTTGAAGAAGTAAAAAAAGTGAACGCCTCTTTCAAAGCGCTGAATTTTCAGGGCTATGAAACCGACCGGGGAAGGGTTTATTTGCAATATGGCCCCCCAAATCACATCGTCGAAGCATACAACGAGCCATCCGGATATCCCTACGAGATATGGCATTATTACACCTTAGGAACTCAACGCAACAAACGTTTTGTGTTTGTTACCAAGAACTTAGTAACGAATTATTTCGTTTTGGTTCATTCCGATGCCATTGGCGAGTTGGCCAATTATCGCTGGGAATACGATGTTTACGGCCGCGCCAACACTACCGAGAGTGTTGACGAAACCCATACGGGCGACCATTTTGGCAACCGAGCGTTCGATTTTTACCGCAATCCGCGTTAAATGCAGCCGATTTGACGTTTGTAAGACGATACACACCGAAAAACAGAATCTCGCTTCATCCATGATTGAACGAATCGGATTTTTTTTTGTACTTCATTTTTTCAGGCTATTGTCTTTCACGCCATGGTTTCTGATTTACAGGCTTTCCGACTTCCTTTTTTTTCTACTTTTTTATGTCGTACGCTACCGACGCAGATTAGTGTATAAGAACCTCCGAAACAGTTTTCCCGACAAGAGCGAGCAATGGCTGCGAAGAGTAAGGAAACAGTTTTACCGCACCCTTGCCGACACGGCCGTTGAAAGTATCAAGCTGTTCCAATTTAAACCGATGGAACTGTTGAGTCGTTTTCATTTTGAAGACGAGGCTCAGGTAAGCAACTTACTTTCCGAAGGCAGGAGTGTTTTCGTGGCCATGGGTCATTCAGGAAATTGGGAAACCACTGTTCAGACCCTTGCATTGAAGTTCAAAGTGCCTGTTACGGCCATTTACAAAAAACCATCAAGTAAGATAGCCGACCAACTGATGCAGCAGCTTCGAACCGGTGCAGGTATTGTGGATGTCGTTGAGTCGCAATCGGCTTATCGTCGTTTAGCTTCGATGGACACGTCTCCCAGACTGATTGTCATCCTCAACGACCAGACGCCTCCCGGAAATGTTTCCGATTATTGGACGACTTTTCTGCATCAGGACACTCCCTTTTTCACCGGTCTCGACAAGATGGCACGTGCGCTCGGTTATGCCGTTGTTTTTCTGAATCCCAGACGTCAGGCTCGTGGACACTACCGGCTAATTTTTCGATCCATCACAAATGACAGTGCTCACAGCCAGCCGGGAGAAATAAGCGCACAATATGTGCGTTTGCTTGAAGAGGCTATCGGACAGCAGCCCCACAACTGGCTGTGGTCGCACCGGCGCTGGAAACACAAACGCCCGACAAATACATGAAAAAACGCATTGCCGTCGTCATCCTCAACTACAACGGAAAACGTTTTCTCGAACGTTTTCTGCCCACGGTCATCAGCCGCAGCAGTCATCTGGCCGATATCATCGTTGCCGACAACGCTAGCAGCGATGGTTCTGTTGAACTGTTGCACGAACAGTTTCCGGAAGTAGAGCTCATCACCAATCCCTCCAATGGCGGCTTTGCCACAGGCTATAATCTCGCCCTCAAGCAAGTTGAAAGCGAATACTACGTCCTGTTGAATTCCGACATCGAAGTTAGCGAAAATTGGCTGCAGCCTCTGCTCGACATGATGGATGCTGACCCGGAAATTGCAGCTTGCCAGCCCAAACTTCTGTCGTTTGCCGACAAAGCATATTTTGAATATGCGGGTGCTGCCGGCGGCTTTATTGATAAATATGGCTACCCGTTTTGCCGCGGGCGGCTCTTTCAGCACCTCGAAAAAGATGAAGGGCAATATGATGCTCCCCTTGAAGTGTTCTGGGCCAGCGGTGCTTGTATGTTTGTCAGAGCAAATCTTTATCACCAGATGGGAGGCCTCGACGACAGTTTTTTTGCCCACATGGAAGAGATTGACTTCTGCTGGCGGCTCAAAAATGAGGGATACAAGATCATGTATTGCCCCGATTCGGAAGTGTATCATATTGGCGGAGGAACCCTGCCAAAAAACTCGCCACGCAAAACCTATCTCAACTTTCGCAACAATCTGACCATGCTATACAAGAATCTCCCTTCTTCCTATTTTGCATACGTCATTGTTACCCGCCTGTTTCTCGATATGGCAGCCAGTTTCAAGTTCCTGGTGGATGGCGGCTGGGGCGATTTCTTTGCAGTGATGCGCGCTCATGCTCACTTTTATCGAAAACAAAGGGTGCTGCGGTCAAAACGAAAAAACATCCAACCAAAAACCGTCACTCGGATTTACCAGAAAAATATTGTGGTTGAATATTTCCTCCGACGCCACGAGACCTTCGACCGACTAGATGGCAACAGATTCAGTTAGACCGTGTTAATATTGAAAAGGTATTGCACAGCCATACGATAACCCTCGAGACCAAACCCGCTGACTACTCCCCTGCTTGCCTCTGCAGTAAACGAATGTTGCCGATAGTTTTCGCGGGCATAGATATTGGTCAGATGAACCTCAACCACCGGAATTTCGATGCTCCGAATGGCATCAGCCAATGCTACCGAAGTGTGGGCAAAACCTCCCGGATTGAAAACCACTCCGTCATAGTGGCCTGAAACCTCATGCAGACGATCAATCAAATCGCCTTCGTGGTTGCTCTGAAAATAATCAAGCCCGGTGAATTGTTCTTGCAACACATTATAATAATCAGTGAATGAACGTGTTCCATAAATCTCGGGCTGCCGCTTCCCAAGCATATTCAGGTTAGGCCCGTTTAAAATAAGAATTCTCATAAACCGTGTTTTTGCAAAGTTAAGCCTTTCCCTTCTCAATCAAATGCGATTTTTGTTAAAAAAGAAAATTGCCATGGATCTGAGCTCAAGCACCTTTCAAACCACTAATTCTGTGACATGCGAAACTAAAACTTCGATAAGAGAAAAGGCAAAACAAAGAATCCTTCTATCTTTGCACCTCCAATTTCAATCCGGGCATGAAAGCGAACATCCGCATCAAGAACAAACGGGCCTCATTCGAGTATTTTGTAGTCGAATCATACACTGCAGGCATTGTGCTCACCGGAACCGAAATCAAGAGTATCCGGCAGGGAAAAGTCAGCCTAGCCGATTCATACTGCACTTTCAAAGGAATTGAGCTTTTCGTACAAGAAATGCACATCGCCCAATACGATTACGGCACCTACAACAACCACGAGCCAAAGCGCGAACGAAAGTTGCTGCTGAACTATCGGGAGCTAAAAAAACTTTCCACTAAAGTCAAAGAAAAAGGCTTCACCATCATTCCGCTTGAACTGTTTATTGACGACAACGGTCGTGCAAAGCTCGAAATTGGCTTGGCGCGTGGAAAGCACTTTTACGATAAACGCGAAGACCTCAAAAAGAAAGACTCAAAACGCGAAATTGACCGACTAACACGTTACTAAACCATGAAAAAATCAGCAATCTTTGTACTATTCAGCCTAATTATGTTGGCAACAACCCAACTTCAGGCGCAGAAAATCAAATGGCTCAGCTTTGAACAAGCTGTCGAAAAATCAAAAAAGAACCCAAAGAAAATCTTTATTGATGCTTATACCGACTGGTGCGGATGGTGTGTAAAAATGGATCAGAACACCTTTTCCAATGCGGTGATTGCCGCCTACATCAACGAAAACTTCTATCCGGTGAAACTCAATGCCGAACGTAAGGACACGATCGTCTTCGCCGGAACGACTTATATCAATCCCAATCCCGACAAAAAACGGAGTTCGCACCAATTGGCGCAGATGTTGCTCCAAGGCAAGATGTCGTATCCGAGCTATGTGTTTATGGGCGATGATTTTAGAGTGCTTACCGTGGTTCCGGGCTATTACCCGCCAAAAGACTTTGAGCCAATTTTGCATTATTTTGGCGAAGACGCCTATAAACTTAAAGATTGGACCTCTTTTCAGGCCACTTTCAAAGGAAAGGTAAGAGAGGAATAGATCGTTTCACTTTTAAAGTAACCACTTCTGCCCTCCACATCGGTAAATCCATTTTCGGATTGATTCTTTTTTTTTTACTAAAAGTGAAGAATATCTCAGGGCTTGTGATTTAAAACTGTTGGCCGCTTTGTTCAAATTGACATTCAACCCCGGATGAACTATTTTACCCTAATTTTTTGTTGATTAATTTTTGAAACAGGACTAATATTTCCATAAAATGAACCGAACAATCAAGATTCTCTGCATCACCAAGCGGCTGTACGGGTTTTCTTCGTTCAATCAGTTAGCATCACAACACTTCAAATACACTGCATCCTCTGCCAGCAACGTCTCTGGCCTGACGAATGAGATTGCCATTATCGAACCCGATGTTCTCATTTTCGATCTTCAATTTCCTCATTTCAGAGTTGAAGAATATTTTGAATCGGATGGTTTTGTGGCTGAGCTTCCTATCTTGATCCTCGCCGAAAAAGATGATGAGCAACAAGCTGAATCGCTTTTTGCTTTTTGCCTGTCCGACTGGATTAGCACTACCCAGATATGGCGGCTTCCCCATGCTGTTAGTAGAATAGTCGAAATGGCACAACTTCGCTCTGAGCAACAAAAACTAACCAAAATAAACGAAGAAAGTCGCGATCTAACCCGAGCTTTAGTCGAAAATGCGCCTTTTGGTGTGGTTAGCTTCGATATGGAGGGCAGGATTGGTCTCTACAACAAATTGTTTGTTAAGATGACCGGACTTTCTGAGGATGAAAATCTTGACGGGTTTGATGTGAAACCTTTGTTTTACGGAACTACAGAAACGCTCCTGAGCGAGGTTCTTCAGGGAAATGTAAAAGTGTTTCCGTGCAAAGCCACCAAACCATCACCCGAGAACAAAGTTGAAATACAAATAACAGCAGCCCCATTTCGCAATAAAAGTGGTCAGATCGTTGGCGGAACCTTGGTACTGAGCGACCTTACAGCCCAAAGAGTCGTTGAAAGGCAAAAGAAAGAATCCGATGAGCGCTTCTCGCAAACCTTCTCTGCCAGTCCGCTGGCAATGGCCATCATCGAAACCGATAATGCACGAATTGCCGAAGTGAACAATGCCTGGACACAACTTACAGGAAACAGTGCCGATGAATCGCGAAATCTGAATATTTTTGAATTGCATTTGATTGATAATCAGCAGTATGAGGCCATTGACAAAAAATGTTAGGTCAGAAGGCAGGTTAAACCAGACACGCCTTGGAATCACCACAAAATCCGGCGAACATCTTGACACACTGGCCACGGTTACACTTTTTCAATCAAATGGCAAAACAATGGCTTTGCTTATCTTGGTTGACATTACCGAACGCTTACGACAAAACGAACGTCTCCTGATTTTATCCAACGCTATCCATCAGATGCCCCTTGCCGTGATAACGGCCGAATTGGATGGAACAGTCCGTTACGCCAATCCGCAGGCCAACCTCCTTCTTGGATATTCGGTTGACGAACTGATTAACCAGAAAATCAACTGGCTCCAAGACACCTCAATTCCAAAACCGCATCAGAATGTTTACGATCAGCTAAAAAAAGGAAACACATGGAGTGGCGAAATACAACAAAATCGGAAAAATGGGGAGCCAATTTGGGTTTATCTAACCATTGTGCCTATAAAAGATGAAAACGAAAACATCATCCGATACGTACTGATCGAAGAAGATATCACCTTGCGAAAGGATGCCGAAGAAGCTCTTCAACGAAACAAGATGCGCTACAAACTGATGTTTATGAACAATCCGATCCCCATGTGGACATTCGATATTGAAACACTACAAATCA